>JAZKEU010000012.1 GCA_040386775.1 Bdellovibrionota bacterium
GTCGCCAAAAGCGACTAAGCGCCTTTTGGTAAGAATATTTTTCCTAGGACGTGGGTCTTTAAAGCTATTTGATACAAGGGTAATCTCCCGGAATTTTCACTAAACACGTAAACTAAGAGGATATGAAATACTTTTATCTTGTCGTCCTCTTTGTGCTCTTCTTTGCGTCTTTAGGACTCCATGCTGCTGAATTCAAAGTTGTCATTGATCCCGGCCATGGGGGAACCGATGCAGGCGCAGTTTCAGAAAAAATAAAAGAAGCGGATATTACTTTGGAGATTTCCAAGAGGGTATCAAAACTTTTGAGCGAAGATTCTCAGTTCGATGTGATTTTAACCAGATCATCGGACAAAGTTGTTCCTCTTTTTGAAAGATCAGGAGTTGCTAAAAAAACAAAAGCAGATTTATTCATCAGCATCCATGCAAACAGCTCAACGGACCTTGATGCAAAAGGTGCTGAAGTTTACTTTCAGAGTCAAATGCCTCCAGATGAGGAAACACTATTCTTAGCAAGCAGAGAAAATCAAGGGCATGAAAACAAAGTGGATGATGATTCAGAAGCTCCTCAAGGTGATTTGGCTGTTATCGTTGACGATCTAAAAAAGAATGAACATGTTTACAATAGTCAAATTTTTGCAGAAACTGTAATTTCTCAATGGAAAAAAAAATTACCTATCAGACACGAACCCATCAGACAAGGCCCTTTCCATGTGCTCGTTAATGTGCCAATGCCCTCTGTACTCATCGAAGTTGGATTTGTGACGAACCACAAAGAACTCCCCTTACTCAAAAGCCCTACTCATCAAAATCAAATCGCAAATATTATCTATAAAAGCATCAGAAACTATAAAGAAAAAATAGACAAACAAGAGTTCTCAAGTCATATTATTTCTCGAAGGTAACATCCTATCAGAAGGAATATAATGCGACACGACTCTCGTAAGTTTGATGACCTAAGAAAAATCAATATCATTCCAAATCCAATTTTATATCCTGAGGGTTCAGCTCTTATTGAGATGGGAAACACTCGCGTGATGTGTACCGCAACTCTTGAAGAAGGAATTCCTAAATGGCTTCAAGGTAGTGGCAAAGGCTGGGTGAATGCAGAATACGGAATGTTACCTCGATCAACTCACACAAGAATTCATCGTGAAAAAGCAATGTCATCTGGAAGAACTCAAGAGATCTCAAGACTCATTGGAAGAAGCCTAAGGGCAATCACTAATCTGTCAGGACTCAGCGAGAAATCCATCATTGTTGATTGCGATGTTCTTCAAGCAGATGGTGGAACCAGAACTGCTGCAATCACTGGTGGATTTGTGGCTTTGACTCTTGCTCTTCAAAAAATGAAAGAGCGCGGACTCATCAAAGAAATTCCTCTCAGAGGCTACATCGCTGCCGTGAGCGTTGGTCTCTCTGAAGGACAACCTTATTTGGATTTAAATTACGAAGAAGATTCTAGCATTGATACAGATATGAATTTTGTTATGACCTCTCAAGAAGCTTTCGTTGAAATCCAAGGAACAGCTGAGAAAAATCCATTCACAAAAGCTGAAATGGACAAGATGTCAGACTTCGCAACTAAAGGTTGCGCTGAGATTTTCATAAAACAATCCGAGATTATTGGAAAATTTTTTCCTTTGAAATAGAAAGCAGGTATCATGGAGATTTGGGTAGCAACTGGAAACGCAGGTAAAGTAAAAGAATTCAAAGAACTTTTAGTGGGACATCAAGTTTTCTCCATTCAAGATATGAAATCTTACTCGGCTCCTCCTGAAAATGGAAAAACATTTGAAGAGAATGCCACTATAAAAGCCAAAAGTTTTAAAGCAATCAAGCCAGGTCTATGGGTATTAGGTGAAGACTCTGGTATCGAGGTAGAAGGCTTAGGAAATATGCCTGGTATATTCTCTGCTCGCTACGCAGGTGATAATGCTCGAGACGTTGAGAACACAAGTAAAATTCTTAAAATGTTAAACATTAGATCTCCCGGTAATCGCAAAGCACAGTTCAGAAGCGTGATCATTGCTTTTGACCCTCAAGGAGTTCAGTATAAATTTGAAGGCATTCTTAAGGGTGAAATTGCAAAAGATATGCGAGGAACAAATGGATTTGGATATGACTCCATCTTTGTACCAGAAGGATCAACTCAAACTCTTGCAGAAATCACAGTAATAGAAAAAAATAAGATCTCTCACAGATTTCAAGCTGTAAATCAGTTGATCCAAAAGTTTTAAATCATTTCTTTTTAATTTTTGGAAGTTTCTTTTTAACTGATGATGGTGCTCTTTTCTTCGCAGCTGCTTTTTGAGCCATTTTGATTTTAGCTTTTTTCTGAGTTTCTACTTCGGATTGAGCTTTCTTTTGGGCAATTTCTTTTTCTTTAGCCATCATGCTAATTTCAGTGTCAAATTTATTGGCTTCTGCTTTCTTTTTATTTTTCTTTTCTTCAGCTAGCTTCGCCGCTCGTTCTTCTTTTTTCTTAACAAGCTCTTCCTTTTTCTTTTCTTTCATGTCCGAAGCAATTTTTCTTTTTACGATTGGATCTTTCGAATTATTCGCTTGCATCTGATAATCTTCTTGGAGCTTAATAAATGCTTTTTCATCCAACTCACCTCTCTCAAACTTTTCCCACATATCTTGCTTACCCACAGAGGAAAAATTATCTTTTGGCGGTTCAACAGCTTCATCATATCTTGTGTGTGCAATAGGAAGCGTATCGTCCGCAAGTGAGCTGCCCAATTCTAAGATTGCCTGCTGAGCAAACGTTGGAAGGCTCGATAGAAATATAAAAATAAATGATAATATAACGTTGTTATGCATCGATTACTTTTCGGTAATATCTGTAAAGACTTGCTTAGATAAAGGACTAGGAGTCTAAAAACTCGACCTTCATCCTTCTATGATCCTTCATCGGAATTTGTTTGCGGACTTTATCAAGCACTTCTTTAATAAGCTTAACAGCGATAAAGCTCGGCTTAGAGTCATCCTTCTGTTGGGCAATGACATTTCCCCAAGGGTCAACCGCAATGGAATTACCGAAGGTCTTGCGCGTCTCTGAATGCGTTCCACCTTGAGCCGCCGAAACCACAAAATACTGGCCCTCAATAGCACGAGCACGATTTAAAATTTCCCAATGCATCCTTCCTGTTTCAACCAAAAAAGCACTTGGGATAAAAACCACATCCGCACCTTTCAATTGGTAATACAAGAACAACTCCGAAAAACGAAGATCATAGCAAACGGTAAAAGCCAAATTCCAACCCAAATAGGAAATAAGTTTAGGCCTTGATCCTTTTGTAAAAGCGTCAGACTCTCTCACGGGTTTTTGATTTTCTAATTGTATATCAAAGAGATGAATTTTTTGGTATGGAGACTCAATAGATCCGTCAGGCATAACGACAACTGTGGCGTTGTACTTATGATCTCCCATTTGGAGCGGAGTTGCTCCAAAGTGGATAAGTAAGTTATTTTTCTTAGCAAACTCTTTGTAGAACTGAAAAATATCATTATCCAAGGTGAGATACTGAACGGCCTCACCTTCTTTCATTCTCATAAAAAAACAATTTTCCGGAAAACTAATTATGTTCACGTTTTCAAGATTAGGAATGCTATTTAAAAGTTTTTTTATTTGTTTATCATTATTATCAATACTATTCGTAGATGTAAGCTGACAAATGATGACATGAAGTTCGCTTTGCAAATCATTTTTATTCATTCAATCAGATTAGCAGTATTGGAATATCTGCGCAACAGTAGCCATAAGATTAATCAGCGATTTTTGCGTTTGCCGTAACGTCGTTACATTTCCAAGCCGCTTTTTCTAAGTTCGCCTGAATGTTTCCTAAAATTTTTTGGCCGCCCATAACATTGTTATTTGAACCTTCAATTTTATCTGCGCCATCTTTAGTATAAATTGTATCGCATTCACTTCCTACGCACTCAACTCTAATTGTACGAACAACCTTTTGATTTCTACAAATAACGTACTGCTTAACTTCGCCGTCTTTTTCTTCTTCAGCATGACTATAAGGAACAGATAATAACAGCAGAGTGGGAAGCAATAATAAAAATTTTGTCATGTCCTACCTCGAGAGTTTTAATACTTCCTTATATTTATATCACAAAACGCTTCCCTTTTACCCCAATTTCTTTTTATTCTCAACAACGGTCCAAAGACATTAGTCTATGACCACATTGTCAGAAATAGGAGTGCGTGTGATGGAAATTAGCGAGATCAAGTCCAATGGACAGCTAAAACAATTTTTTGAGCTGCCACGAACGATTTACAAAGACAAATACCCAAACTATGTCACTCCACTCAACCTTCATCTCAAGATGATGATCGGAGACATTAAGTCTCAAAGAAAACATCTCTTCATGGTTAAGAAAGGTGACGAACTGATTGCCAGATGTGGCTTCAAAGTTCACAAACATGACGGAAAAGAAACGCTCAACTTTGGATTTTTTGAATGCAAAGAAGGTCATCTCGATGCAGCTCAGGCGTTGATCAACAAAGGTCACAGCCTCTATCCTCACCTCACCATGAGAGGTCCATTTCAATTCAGAATGGAAGATCCTTACATTGGCGTCCTTGTGGAAGGTTATGAACAAGAGCCATACTTTCTGATGTCGTACAATCCCCCGTACTACAAAGAATATTTAGAAAAGTGTGGAATGATCAAAACCATGGATCTATATACTTATGAACTCTCAACTCACGTCCCAGTCGATCCGTTGATTACTAAAAATGCACAAACCGCAAGAGACAATGGATACAAAGTTCGCTTTCCCGATAAGAAAAAATTAAGAGCCGAAGCCACCAGCATTGCGAAAATTTTTAACGATGCACTTTCCGACAATTGGGGTTTTGAGGAATTTGTAAAAGAGCAAGTGGATGAAATGGTTCTGATGTTCAAATATTTTTTAGATCTTCGCGTAATCGCAATTGTTCATAAAGACGGAAAGGACATTGGATGCTTAATTATGATTCCGAATTTCAATGGTATGATAAAACCATCAGAAGGAAAATTTTCTTTGGCCACATTATGGAGATATTTAAATCGTCAAAAATTCACGGAAGGAAAATTGAGAGGCTATGCTCTAGGAGTTCTCAAAGAACACCACGGTCAAGGAATTGGTAGTTTGTTGGTCGATGAAATGTACAAAATTGGTGCTGAGATCGGCTATAACTATGCAGAAATTTCTTGGGTTCTTGCGAACAACGGCCCAATGAATGAACTCTCCAAAGCTATGAATGGGAAACAAAGCAAAGTTTACAGAATCTTTGATAAAATTCCGCTTCAACCCTAGTCATACTTTCCGGTTGTATCTAGAGACTTAACGCGCTCTATCAATTAAGAGTCCGTTAGGAATCTGTTAGCAGAAAACTCTTTATTAACCTTAGAAAAAATGGTTTTTAGTACTTTGCACTAATACTTATGCATCGGGGCGATGGCATTTAACATGACTAGATTACGGGAGTAATGGAATGGATTTGTTTCATAAACTTAAAGGCTTACAAATCGTTAAGATTTTAAAAATGTCGGGAATGTATCCCTTCTTCAGAGCGCTTCAAGGTTCAAAGGGTAACAATGTTGTTTTCAATGACCAAGAATTAGTGATGATGGGCTCGAACAACTACCTAGGCCTTACTCACGACAACAGAGTTATCGAAGCAGCCGTCAATGCGGTTAGAAAATGGGGATCAGGTTGCACAGGTTCAAGGTTCCTTAACGGAAATTTAAAACTTCACGAAGAGTTAGAAGCAGAGATTGCAGAATTTTATGGTTATGAAGCCTCACTTGTTTACGCGACGGGCTTTATGGCAAACCAAGGCGCAATAACGGCTCTTGTGGGTGAAAAAGATCATATCTTCTCAGACGAAGAAAACCACGCGTGCATTATCGAAGGCTGCAAACTTACTAAAGGCAAAATTCATGTTTTCAAACACGGAGACATGGCTCACCTCGAAGAACTTTTAAAATCTGTTCCTTTGGACTCTGGAAAATTAATCATTGTTGATGGTGTGTTTTCAATGACAGGACATCTATCTCCATACAATGAAATCCATGCTCTTGCAAAAAAATACAATGCTAGAACTTACGTTGACGATGCTCACGGTGCCGGTACTATCGGTGAAGGCGGCAGAGGAACAGCCTCTCATTTCAATTTAAAACCAGATATCTTGATGGGTACGTTCTCAAAATCATTTGCATCTCAAGGTGGATACGTTTGTGGATCCGCAGAGTTGATTGAATGGCTTAGACACAAATCTAGAACATTCATGTTCTCAGCAGCTCTTGCACCAGCAAGTGCAGCCTCTGCATTGGAAGCTATAAAAATTCTAAGAGCCGAACCAGAACTTGTGAATAAAGTAAGAGAAAATGCACTTTATCTAAAGAACGCTTACGAAAAAATTGGTTTAAACACAATGGGTACAGAAACGTGTGTAGTTCCGGTATTTATAGGTGCTGACGAAGGCGCTCTTTACATCTGCCAGCAACTTTTAGAAAAAGGTATCTTTACAACTCCGGTTGTTTACCCTGCTGTTCCTAAGGGACAAGCCGTCATCAGATGTTCAGTGATGGCGACTCATACAAAAGAAGATTTGGATAAAGCCATCGCGGCCTTTGAATCTCTCGTGGATATCGTAAAAGAATCTCAGGCTATGGCTTCAAGTGATACCGCAATGGCGGATATGCTTGAGAACTCTGACGATATTTCTTTTGAAAGCATCAGTGGTGGAAACACAAATGTTCCGTCTCCTGAGGTTGTTGTTTGAGAGTAGTTCTAGTTTGCCTCCTGCTCTCATCGTTTTTATGTGGGAACTTTTCCTACGGAAAGGTTCCTGAAAAGGAAATCACTGAGATCTTCAATCAAAGATTGAACGATCTTACAACCCCAGAAGCTTTCAAAAAGTTTGTAGCCGATCATACAAATCTATTCCCCGATCACACCAAAGAAAATCCATCTATGGTTGTGGAGCGAGAAGGTCTGATTGTTAATGACGAAACTTTCACTCTCGCAATTGGTTACAGACAAGTCGCTATTGACAGCAAGAACGCTGACTTTATCAAATCTTTGTGGGCTGCGCCTGAGCTCTTTAAAAAAATCTACAATCTTGATGGAGAATCAAAAGTTGCAGAAGCAGATTTTAATAAAAATAAATTCAAAGCGAGAATCTACAAAAAAGTTCCTGCTATTGAAGATCAAGATTACACATTAGAATACACATCGACCACAAAAGCTCCTTATACATTTATTCGCGCTAAGCTCGTTAAAGATGAAAAAGGCTTTGCCTTAAGAGATAATCTTAAGGTGCTCGAAGAAACTAAGGACGGCTTGATCATTAGAGAGATTTCTTATCTTTATCCTCTAAGGTGGTACGTTAGAGCCTTAGGCCCAACCACTCGCAGCATGATGAAGAAAGAAATGAATAAGATTTCTTTAACAGAAAAACGACTGACTGAAGAAAGTACCAACTTCCCTCCTTCAGACGAACTCATTGAGAAATGCATTAAAAACTAATCTTTATTTTCTTTTTTCAAAAATAAAACGTGGACGCATTGTAAGTACTAAAGCTGGGAACAACGTTAGTGCCGCTATAGAGCTTGTAAGCATTGCCGTTGCGATCAAGAAACCCATCCATATATGAATTAGGAATCCCCAAGATATCATCAAAATACCAAAGCCGCCGGCAACAGCAGAAGATACAAACAATGTGGCCTTGCCTGCAGAACGATAGGCCTTGTGTAACGCATCTTCCTCGGATTGATCTTTACGGAGCTCTTCCCTCATCCTGTAGCTCATATAGATGCCATAATCTGCTCCAATACCAACTGCCATTGCCGACACTAGTGCTGTGGCAATTTGAAGTGGAATGGAGAATAAGCCCATCACACCAAAATTAACAACAACCGCTGCAATCAATGGCACCAAAATTAGAATTCCTGCAATGAACGATCTAAATACTATTGAGGAAACTAAAAATACTGCGAAGAGGATCTGAGCAATATTCAAAATTTTCTCACGAATCATTACTTCGTTCAGAGCAACGCCATTGACGGCACCACCTCCAATATCAACTGAAATTTCTGGTGGAAAGTTAGTTTTAGCAAATACATTTATTTTTTTAGTTAGATCTTCAATATAGGCACTGCTATCAGTTTTGATAAAAGCTGCTATTATGGTTTTCTTACGATCTTTGTCTACCCAGCTATCAAACTCTCCTTCTTCACCGCGTTCCTCAAAAGCTTGAAAGAACGCACCAAGGGTTTCTGGGTCCTCAGGTAACTTATAAAACTCTTCCTTATTAACGTTCATAGCCTGATTCATTCGCTTGATAAAATTATTTATGGAAACAGTCTTTCCCACCAATGGCTGTTGTTCTAAAAATTTTTGAGTTTTTTCTATGCCTTGTACAACAGGGAGTTTCGAAACAGAGTCTGGGATTTTCCCATCTACCAAAACATAGACAACATTTGTTCCTGCTAATTTAGCGTTTATAAGGGCATCGTCTTTTTTAACTTGTAACGAATCCAAAAAATACTCTTTCTGAGAGTTATCAATTTTTACCCAATAAGCTCCTAACGAAAATAGAACGAGAAATGCCAAAGATATGATGTAAACAAATTTTCTTTTATTGAAAGCCAAGTTAAAGAAATACTCTGTAATTTTATCCCAAAAAGAAATTTGCTGTTCGCGCTGACTCTCTTTATCTCCAGGAGGCGGCAGTATTGCCCGCAATGCTGGAATGAATGTCAGCTCAATAACGAGAGCACTCAATACTCCAAAGCCCGTAAATAGACCGAAAGTTCTGATGGTTTTAATTTCAAAGATAACTAAACTAAAAAAGCCAAGTGCCGCAACTGTACAAGCTACGACCATCACAGGTCCAACTTTTGTTAGAGTCTCTTCGACCGCAGCAAAATTCATTTCCTTTAATGAAAGCTCTGGACGTGATTTTTTAATGTGATGGAATTCCTCGTAGTATCTCTTTAAAATTTGTACAGCGTGACCCGCAGCAATAGCTAAAATAAGTATGGGTGTAGAGGCATTGAAAACATCAAATGACTGGCGCATTAATCCAAGTCCACCGATAGCCCAAACTACAGCAAGTAGTGCGGTTACAAGCGGTAAAATTAACGCCTGCTTTGTGCGAAAGGCTTCGTAGTGAATCAATCCAATCAATATTAGAGCGAGTGGAAATAGAAATGCCATACGCTCAGAAAAAGACTCTAGAGCGGACAGAAAAATAGGCAATCCGCCAATCTCAACATCAATACTGCCGTCCAGTGAAGGACTGATTGCATCCCGTACGTTCTTTTCAATGGCCTTAAACCCTCCTTCTATCTTTGAAAACTCAGCAATAATCTGAGTGGTTTTTTCATCGTCAGAATAAAGCAGTCGTTTAAAAACAGGATCTGAATGGAGCGCATCTTTGAACTGCAGCATCTCCTCCATCGTCTCCGGTGTTTTATCTAGGATCGGCACAGGAACAGGTCCCTCCGGAGTGAGTATGATTTGCTTAGCTTTACTTGTTGCTAGGCCATTGATATGGCTTTTGATAGCGCCTGGAGCATTTTCAATTCTCTCGGTGATTTCTTTTACCCGGTCTAAAAATTGTGTTTGATAAATGTCACCAGACTTTGGAGTGAGCCCAATCACTACTGTAAATTTATTCCCAAAAGTTTTTTCTATTAGATCATTCGTTTTTACAAAATGATGGTTGCGAGGCAAAATATTATCTGGATCAATAATTATTTGCAGACCGCTCAATTGAGTTAAAAGTAAAATTGTGAGTAAACCCGTCAAGACAATTACGGCCTTGCGGTACTTGATCATAAGCTGAATCCAAAAGCGCATTATATACCAACCTTATTTTTGATTATTTTCTTTGATTATGAAATGTGCACTGATATCTATTGTATCCCGAACAGAGGCTATTGCAATTGAAGGATCTGGAATCTTTAAATCTTTAATTGAAACCTGACCTTTAATATCTGCAATCATATCTGAATTCACTTCTACACTTAAAGTCAAAGGATGGTCTTCTCCACGGACATTGATCACTCCCGCAATGTCTTTTCTTGGTCCACCAATCTCAATTTTCTGAGACAATTTTATTTGAATCTTGGGATTATGACTTGCATCTAAGCACTGATCCCACATTTTTTCGTTTCTACTATCTATATCAGTATCGAGTTCTTTCACATCAAACTCTACAATTGCATCCGATATGAAGTTATTTTTTTTGTTTCCTGAAATAGAGAATTTTTTTACATAACCGGTAAAATGACTAGTAAAAATTCCAACTTTTGTACTGGCCATATCAAACTTAATGTATGAGTCTGCTTTCTTTGCATCTTCATAGTTAGAAGAAGAAAAATTGTAACTTTCAGATTTACTGACTATTGGTGAAAACCAAAATATCATAACTGCAATTAGTAGTAATTTATTTTTCATTGTGCGCTCCTTAAGTTTAGTATCAGTTTTAAAATTCCTTTTATTGGTGAATAAATATTTCCAATTATTCCGATGAAGATATCAGCGCGGGCTTGTTTTTTTAGCAAATAACTAGCGACCAATTCAACAAGGCGAGGTCTGCGAATCAAAAGCTGAAACAAACGGTTCAGAAGGATTTTTTGTCTCAAAACCTTTGAATACTGCTTTTGATAGTTTGTGAAGACTTGCTTTGTAATCTTTAAGCTTTTCTCTGAATCCCGAATGATTTCCTTCGCTAGAAGTGATGCAGATAGCATAGCATTGTACATCCCCTCTCCAGTTAGAGGATCCACAAATCCCGCAGCATCTCCTATCAATACAACATTGCGACAAGGAATAATGGACCTTGTCTGATGCTGTATCGGAAATGCAGTACTGATTTTATCTTCTTCCAAAAATCTTGGAAATCTGGATTTTAAATTGGGAGATTTTTCTAAGTAATAGTTCAGTGCCTCAAAAGGACTGCCTAACTTTCTAAGATCCTCAGCATCCAGAACCAAAGAAAAGTTAACCTCTTTCTCGCCAGTGGGGTTCACTCCAATATAAGCCCCGTTATCAAATATATGCATCTCTCCTCGGCGAAGATTCTTATCTTTATTATGTACTAAGACATGAAGTGCTACGCGCTTTCCTGTATTAGGAATATCATTTTGAAATGCCTTAGACACAACCGACCCTCTTCCATCAGCTCCAACAACAACGTTGGTTATGAATGAGCCTTGATTGGTCTCAACAATCCATCTGTCAGACTGTTGGGTTATTTTTCGAACCTCCACACCGGTTTTAAATTCTGCCCCAGATCTTTTTGCGAGGGTTATGATATTTTCATCAAAAATTTGACGGTTCACAGAGACTCCGTGGTATTTCTCTTGAAAAGGAAAAGACGTGTTTACACGAGTATCAGAGGCCGTAACAATTAGCATTCCGCTAAGAGGTAAAAATTCTCCGATAATTTCTCGCTCAAGTCCTTCACGCCTTAACAACTCAACACCGAGTGGGCATAGGTATTCTCCACATACCTTACGCTTAGGCGTTATGTTTTTCTCAAGCACGAGAATTCTCAATCCAATCTTAGAAAGCTTATACGCAAGAAACGCACCTGCAGGACCTGCGCCGACTATTATAATATCAAAAATATTATTCATAACTCTACTCCCACTTAAGTAAGATACTTTGCCCTGAAAAGCCGGGACCAAAAGCAAGCATATATCCAAGTTCTCCAGCGTTGTGAGGTTTCATAAGTATGCGTTCTAAAATATGCAGAATCGTAGCACTCGAGAGATTACCTCTTTCTTTCAGAACTGCTTTTGAGTCGGAAATGTCTTTTCCAAATTGAGTAATGTATTCCTCAACTCGATTGATGATTTTTTTACCGCCCGGATGGAACATATAATTATGAATATCTTCGACTTTTAAATTATTTCTTTCTAAGAATGGAAGAAACAGCTTTGGAAAGTGTTCTTGAATGGTATCTGGGACATCACGATCAAGTACAATTTTAAGACCTGAGTTTCTCAACTCATATCCCATAAGATGAGTTGTATTTGCAAAGTGATACATATCTGTATCCACAATTACGGGAGCAACTCTACTATCATCCCTTCCCAAGATAACTGCGGCCGCACCATCCGCAAAAATCGCTGTGCTAACAAGGTTCTCCATAGAAAAGTCATCTTTTTGGAATGTGATACTTGGTAATTCAACAGAGACAACTGCAGCCTTAGAATTGGGATGTGCTTTTAAATAATCATTTGCATACATAAGAGCCGAAACTCCTGCCGCACATCCCATTTCTGTTACAGGAAGGCGTTTAATGTTTCTATTCAAACCCAACTTATCAATGAGATAAGCATCAACTGATGGAATCATAAATCCCGTGCAACTTGTGGTAACAATAAAGTCCAACTCCTCTGGTCGAGTACCGCTATCAGCTAGTGCTTTTTTTAGTGCACGCTCTGCCATATCTATTGCTGCTTTAATGTACAGATTATTTTTTTCTTCAAAACTGATGCTAGCAAAAACTGTTTCGAGAGGAAATGCCGACTGGCGCTTTTGGATATCTGCACCTGCAAATATTTTTAAAGCAATACGTCTCATATCGGGATTGATATGACTTAGCCAAAGTTCATCCGCCGCCTTTACAATTTCTGCAGTTGTATATTCAAAACCTGGTTGCACTGTTGAGACACATAGTATTTTAGACATAATCACCTCTTTATTGATTTGAACTAATGCTATTTTCGCAACTATTTCTGATATGTGAAATCCGATGAATGTCTTAAGAAAATTCTTTTATATTACGGTAATTTGCATCTACTATAGGACTTTATCCCTATAAGGAGCTCTAGTCATGAACGCGTTCTCAAAACTGGATGGACGGCAGAAAGTGTCCGTTCTAATAATTTTAATGGCTGCTGTCGCATTATGGGCCGTTGATGCAATCGATGATTTGTCTCACGGATCGAGCTGGGGCCACCTAGCTATTGAAGGTATAATTATATCTTTTGCTGCATTTTGGATCATCACTGTTGCCGTTAGATATTTTGTTTCAAAAAAAGAAAATGTAGAAATACGCGCAGACCTTGCAAATGTAAGAAAAAGCTTAGAAGACTACCGCAAAGAAACCCAGCATCTTGTTAAAGGTCTAAGTCTCAAAATAGATGAACAGCTTGAAAAGTGGGAAATGACAAAAGCAGAAAAAGAAATAGCCTTACTTCTCTTAAAGGGCTTCGCAAATAAAGAAATAGCAGACATTCGTGGAACTTCAGAAAAAACCGTAACCCAGCAGATTACAGCGGTATATACAAAGTCAGGTTTACGTAACCGCTCAGAGTTCGCCGCATTTTTCCTAGAAGATTTGCTACTTCCAGACAACCAAAACGCGTAAAAACACAAAAAGGAAGAAAACCTGTGTCTTCCTCCTTCTTATTAAGATAAACGATCGCGAGAATATACTAATAATTTAGTCGATTTTGAAAGGCTTTGGGCTGATTGGTTCTGGATAATGCATTTTATCGTAAGCATCAGCACCAAGTGGCAATAAAGCGATATTTCTAGCTCTTTTCACAGCGTTAGCTACTGCTCTTTGTTGCATAGAGCTAAGTTTGCTGATCCTTGAAGGGATGATTTTAGCACCTTCAATGATGAACTTTGAAATAGTTGAAGCGTCTTTAAAATCAAATTTAAAGTCGACTGGGTATTCAGATCTAAATTTTGTTTTTCCAGAACCTTTTTTAAGCAAGGGATGTCTCCTGTTAGAACCTAATAATTAGGTAGCCTATAATTTATAGCTAAAAAAGGGTTATAATATAATTTAGTGTTGCCAACAAGCGTATTTTTCGACTATTTTCATGAACTTCGTAATATATATCATCTATCCAAATTAGGGATTAGGGAGCATTAGTATGCCACGTTGTGAATTAACTCAAAAAGGGCCTGTTGTTAGCAACTTAGTGTCGCACTCGAACATTAAGACAAAATCGATCAGCCAGCCGAACATTCAATACAAAAAACTTCATAGCCAAGCTTTGAACCAATCATTCACTTTGAAGATTGCAACAAGCACTTTGAGAACAATCGAGCACAGAGGCACGTTTGACGGATATCTTTTAAGCCGTGATAACAAAGACCTTTCTAAAAAAGCTCTCGATATCAAAAAAAGAATTAAAGCTAAATTATCTGGGAAAAAAGTAAAAGCTAAAGGAGCGGCAAGTGAAGCTTAAGATTAAAAAAGGAGCTACGGTACAAGTTATTGCTGGTTCTGATAAAGGTAAGAGCGGAAAAGTTTTAGAAATCAAAACTGCTCCATTAAAAATTAAAGTTCAAGGCGTTAAAGTTCAAACTCACTTTGATAAAAAAGAAGGACTTCTTAAGAAAGAAGGATTCTTTGATTATTCAAACGTAAAATTAGTTGCAGCATCTGAAAAAGTAACTAAGAAAAAAGCTAAAAAGAAAGCTTCTAAAAACGCATAATATTGTTCATTCGATATTGATAAAGAAAGCCATCCCTTTAGAAAAATAGAGTGATGGCTTTTTTTATTGGAATTATTCTTCGCCGCCGAGTTCTTTTTCTAGTTCCTCGATGGATTGCTCCATTTGAATCTCATGGAGCTTTTGTTTATCACGCACATCTCTTCTCATAGAATAACCATCAAAGAAATCTGAAATGATCGGCGCCAAAAGGATAACAGTAAAAGCCCCCACTATGCCCAAAGCTCTTTTGTCAGACAATTGAAACTGTTTACTGAATCCACGGTAAACTAAATAAGATTTAGCCAAGATCAACAAAGCCGCTGTGATGTAAATAAAATCCACAGATTTAACGTAGGCCAGGGCGATCATAATTGGAAGGGCAACGATGCTAATAAGCATTTCGGCAATCACGATGACCTTAAATATTGATAAGAACGTGATTTGCGAAAACCCAATACGATCTAAAATAAACCAAACCAAGAAACTTATAAAAGCGATCACCATCAAAGTTTGAATCGGAGAAAAGATAAGACTCGATGTAATTCCGGATAGGTTAAGAATCGCGATCGAATAAAGAGTGCTCGTCCCTGCCTCAACTAAAAACCCAAAAAGAACAATCTTGATCCAATCCATTGAGACTTCACGGTCAATATGACCAAACGGATCTTTTAAAAGCCTTTTCAAAAATTGCGGAAATTCATTCAAATAAATTTTAATATCATTCATTATATCTTGATTCATAGATCAGTCCTCTGTGATGAATTCTTATATTAAGTTTTATACGATGTTTTCGCAATGTATGCTATCTGAGTTAGACCATAGCCAAGGATTTTTTTGAAATTGAGTTAAAACTCGAACTTCCAACCAATTCCAGGCCCGGCACCCTCCTAGTACTTATATGAACTCTTTCCTTATCTAATCCCATAAATACATTACTTAGTAAATTCACAGTCATAAAGAGCTCCATCTTCTAAGTTCACTTTGCATAAATATGCATTGATATCATTAACTTCAAGAACCCCATCTTCATTCAATCCAGCATAAGAATAGTATTGATTGCTGATTTTTTTTGATGGATCTAGATTTTGAATTCTCCATTTTATTGCTCCATCCAGATTAACAAAATACACGTTTCTGTCTGATACTTTTATAAATGCTTTAATCAATACAATTACGCCGTTTTTAACTTGCACGACTGTTTGAATAGAAGTTGGAAATGTAATTTTTTTTTCGTTAATAGAAAGTTCTTTTTCATGGAATGAAATATTCATGGCAATTCCTTACAATTTATTTAGTAAACTCACGATCATAAATAGTGCCATCTTCTAAATTTACTTTACACACGTAACCCGTGAAGTCATATACCTGCAAAACGCCATCATCATGTAGTCCCATGCCTGTGTAATATGCGCTATATTCTTTAGATGGTTCTGTATCTTGAATGCGCCATCTGATAGATCCATCTAGATTTACGAAGAACACGTTTTTATCTGATATTTTCGTAATTGCTTTGAGCATAACTATAATACCGTTTTCTACTTCTACTATCTTGCTAATAGGATGAGAAAACTCGACTTTAATTTTCCCAATTAGTAATTCTTGATTATTAAAAGTAATTGTCATGGTAACTTCCTTGGATTTTTGAACATAGATTCTAAATTAGAACCCGTTGGTAATTTTTCAACTGCAATTTCAAATTGCGTAGCAACTTGCTTCCCTGAAGAACCAAATATTGCATTCGGAACACTTTTGCGAAGTACTGCGCCCGCAGGAACATCAACGTCCACAATATACACAGGTAACCTTGGAAGTGCAAATTTGTCTTGGATTTGTTCTGGAGTAAGGCCTTTTATACTATTTTTATCTAATATCCATGAGCCCAAGAGATTTAGCTCATCTGAATAAACGCGCGCAAACTTGTCATTCGTCGGCACGTGGGTGGTGTATTCAAACACTTTTGTATTTGGTTTAACAGAAGGTTGATATTGCTTACCCACATTTGCAGGATTAGTTTCAAAAGCTATTTTAGATAAATGGTTTACTTCTTCAGCTGTTTTTACATGCACATTATTTAAATCTTTGATCAATACATTGTGATTCCACTCAATATTACCTTTTGGTGTTGCTACAACTTGTGTGTATTCCACGGCTTCAGATGTAACCTTAACTTTTCCCGTTGATTTTAAAGCGTGATTCATCTCAAGTGCTTTTAAAGCATCTGGCCTTGAAGCATTTTTGAGAGTATTGGTAATTTCAACAGCCTCACGTACAGCGGGAATAAGTTCTTTGGAAATTAATTTTTGCACAACAGGATTGGTAGCTAATTCTTCAGCAAATTCTTTCATTGCTGTTTTTGCAACGGTTACAGTTCCGACTCGAACACCACTCACTATCGTTGAACTTCCCAAACTGGAAAATGCTCCCAATACATCTAAGATATATTCCCCTACAACCTCGCCCCTCTCATAGGCAGAACCCTTTTCTAGAATTTCCATTTGACTCTTCAGATGATCGGTAAGAGCCGCTGCTAATCTCGGAGTAGCCATAGCTAGATCATAAATTGAGCTCACCAAATGCGTTGGATCATTTACCACGGCGTTAGAGTAATCTTTCAGTGCATTCGCAAGCTCTGGCGCCATTTTAATTATATTTTTAATATTGTCTTTAGCACCAGTGATTACGCCTTCAGAAAAATCCAGAATACTTTTTGCCATGTGTAGGTAAGCTAGCGCTTGCATTGGATTGGAGTTGAATTTTTCGTCAGCTAGCCTTACGTAGCTTGCGCCCAATAGATATTGCGAAGTTTCACTGTATGACCTACGAAGGAAAAATGAATTTTCTCCCCAAGAAGCCTGATACTGATTAACCATTCTTCGGACAATCTGTCCTTGCTGAGAAGTTAAGGCATGATTCGACTTGAAATCCACAAGCGGACTCTTTGGTACAGAAGAATCTATGGATTCAGGAATGAATATACCTTCGCTATTAAAGCCTTTTGGAAAACTTGAAGAAATATTGGAATAAATAATTCCTTCAGCATTGTCCACAGCAGCTTTATAATTCCTCGAATTGGAATCGATATTCTGATTGTATTTATCGAACTTAAATTTTAGAGACTCGGCACTGTCGATATACATTCTAAATTGATCTACATCTTTGGTTTTACTCGCGTAATTTGCACTGTTTCTAGAGACCATCGAAACTAAATTTCTTTTTATTTGCGTCTGTGCCGCGTCCATTTTTACGGTTTCTCGATCAATATATTTTTGGGTAAATTCTTGTCTCTGTCTTTCTTGATCCTCCACCATTCTTTCCATGGCAGATTTTTCTGCGGCGTAGGATTCACCACCAAATTTTCCATCTCCATTGTTATTTTTTTCGTAAACAATAGTAGGGGAACAAGTGGTATAACCTCCCATGCCAATACAACCCGTGAATTGAGCAAAGACACTGTTTAAAAGAAAAATTAAGTAGATCATGGCTCCCTCTCAAAAAATTGCACCAGCCATTTTGCAGAATTCTTTAAAGCTCTAAATTCCTCAACGTGCAGGTATTTGTTAGACATGGACTCAATTTTTGCATTAAATATTTTAACTTTAGCAAAAGTTGTATTTTTATTTTTCTTACCCCAGATATATTCAAAGCTATCGCTTAGAATATTCAAAAATTCTGCTCTTAGAGTTAAGTATTCTTTGAAGGCTACCTTTTCGCTCTCTAGCACTACAAGATTTGTATGTCTCTTCATCTCAATGAGTCTCTGTAGTTTTGTTAAAGCTTTTTGTCTTTCAGCAAAAGCTTTTCTTACGTTATCAAGTTTAAAGTTGCTGAACGCACTTTCTGCCTTGATACCAAAGGACTCCACAATAAAATGAGATGCCATATTAATAAGACTTTTCTTGTCTAATTTTTCTTCTAAAGATTTTTCTTTCTCAAGGAGAGGCTTTAGCTCTTCTTCTGAAGCATTATTTTCTTTCATTTTGATAATTTTATCGCTGAGAGCTACAAGTTCTTGAATGTCATTTGTAAGTGCTTTGATGTGCTCTTTTTCTTGATGATATCTTTGCTTTTCTTTTTCGGCATCGTCTCCTCCATTAGCTAATGCGGTAACTCTAACTAACGCTTCATCGAGGTTTGAGGTAATGTCTTGGCATCTTTCTCTGTACATGCTGCTGATGTCTTGGCTCGTGAGAGAATTATAGAATTTGTATAATTCAGCTTCGTGATATTTCTTCATCATTTTGAATCTTTTCCTTGCTCCACTCATATAGCTGACTACAGCTATAACAACCACGACGGCAACAGCAACACCCGTGGCGGCCAAAGCCGTCATGGTACTAGCTTGCGCACTCACCGCTGCCGTAGTTGCGCCGTTAAGCATGGCGGTACCATAAACTGAAGCAAGATATGTCCCTCCAACTTGAGCCGTATAAGAAGCATATTTTTGTACATCTTGTACGTCCTTACTCATGCCATAATTATACTGGTTGTACTGAACTCCATTTCTCTCATCAGCCGTCGAAGTACTGATCATAAATGAAAAGGCCAAGCTGGGAGGAGGTGGTGACACTGGAATAAAAGGATTAAAAGAAAGATCGTTGCGACCAACGGAACATTGATATTTTAAACCCGTAATCATCTGCGTAACCGTAGCGATAAATTCTTTTTGAAAAATTGCAGTTGTTGACGGTGTCCATGACATATCAAACAGCTTACGGTTTTGTAGTGTATATTCTGCTATGACTTTGTTCAGTAGATTTTCTAGATCTTCATCTTCTAAAACCTTCAGATTTGCGACGTTCGAAAAAGCCTTTTCAATACGCTGAACTTCTTCATCCAATTGATTCAACTGATTGACCTGTTCATTGAGAGCCCCGGAAGCATTAAAAATATTATCTAGGATTTTATTTACATCATTACTGATCATTAAATTAACATGATCTTCTACATTCTGCTTTTGAAATTCCACGGCTTTTTTTGCATCATCCATCATAGATTGCGCATTTACAGTATAAGGACAGAAAATCATACTTAAGATCAATACTGGAATTAGAACGTACTTCATAATTACCTCACACAACCTTGAATTTGGTTAAGAATTGGATTTACTTTCTCTGGACTGAAATAAGATTTTCTAAAATTTTCGAAAGATCCATTCAATGGCTGCGTAAGAATATCTAAGTTGTGAATCGTCATTGCCTGAATGGATTGAATGAACGAAGTTCCCGAATCTGTCGGTGTAAAGCCTGCAATTTTAATTTTTGCATCAATTTGACCAACGACAATTTTCTGATTGGCCTTGATGTGATTAAGTTTTTCCGTCAGTGCATCGGTAGAGATCACTGAATTGTTGTTTTCCTGGAATAATCTTAAGAAAGACAGAAGCTCAGCATTGAATTCCGTGTCTTTTCCGTTGATATTCTTCATAAGATCAAAAATTAAAGCATTGTCACTGCCTGGAGCACCAAGGCTCCCAAATTTATCGTAGATAAACTTAATTTCATCATGAGCTGCTTTAAAAGCAGAAAATCTCATGTTCACCGTGTTGATCAAAACATCGTAAGCTTTTTTGATTTTCAGTGCCTCTGCTTGATTAGCTCTTACCTGCGCAAAAGTTTTCCCGTTATAAGTAGATAATAACTTTAGCAATGTTTCGTAATGCTTGAAGTGTTCAAACTCCAATCTCATCTTTGATTTTTCTAAGAAGAAATTGGCAAGCTTTAAGCCTAAAACTTGAACCTCTTTTTGCGTATAGGGTAAGATGATTTTTTCATCTCTACAGAACGGTATAATTTGCTTTAAAAATAAAAGTGCCAATTCATGGGATAAAATCGTAGAAGAAGCCTTTAAGTCCCACATCCAAGCAACAGGTTCGTAATTGTAAGCCACATCTGATAATTTGGTGATGAGTTGAATAATTTGCTTTGTCGTTAGTGTATTCATAACTGATTCAAGCAAACTAGGTTGTGAAATTAAGAATAAAAGATGTTGGATATTTCTGATATGAGTTTCAAAATTCACTTGGGTTCTGTAAGGCTCAATATTGTAAAGATATTGAATTATTTGATCAATAGACTTTGATTGAACAGTCGATAGATCAATTGGCGTTACCACCACTTCGAAACTTCCTTCTAAATTAGAAGCTTGAGAGTAACTATTGAAATAAAATTCTTGGTAAACCTCTGTACCCGGCTTTCCCCATACAATGTATTTTTCATCGCCTTGCAACGGGAGGTTACTATTGAAAGCATTCTGAAAACCTCTATCTACTTGTGGGAGATTGAAAACACCTGATCTATTCTTTCTTTGAATAATTGCCGCCCAAGTATTTTCAGGCAATTTATAACCCACTTTGATATTTCCTTTCAATTCATCGTTTGACGAAGCCAAGTCCCATCGGTTCGCACCACCACCAATCACCCACTTTTGATGAAGCTGATTGTCTTTTAAAGAAAGTTTGATATTTGTGGATTTATTACTTTCGGAAAAATCAATATTTAGATTTGTAGTACGCAATCGCTTTAAATAAGGACGATGATTAGGGTGATTGAAATTATCGATAGGCTTGTATATAGCACAACCTTCGCATTTTCCGTCTTGCTGATCCTTTAGGTTCTTTTCGTAGAGCGCCAATGTTTTTTGGTAATCAATCGCATTGTCATCACTTGATTTTGACATGACGACACTCGCAACCAAATTGTATTCCAGATCTTTGCTCTCGGTATATCTTCCATTGGCGGCATGAGCGAAGGCCAAAAAATCAATTGCTTTAACGTCATTTTTTTTAGTTCTCAAAATACCACTTCTCCACTCTCTATAGCGCAAGCCATGGACCCTCATGCCCACTTGAAGATTGGTTTCAATGAAAACTCTTTTTGGTTCAGTAGCCACTCCGTCTGTAGGGTTTGCAAATGCGGCTCCTAATAATAAAATTAATGCTGTTAACATATTAAATTCCTCTTTTAAATTGTTGTAAGTTATAAATTTCGTAACCATCTTTAATTAAAAATTCTAAGGCCTTTGTGGATAAATTTTCTTTTGCTGGCACTAGGCCGTCCACTTCTTGGCGGGTCAAGATAGGCTTATAATCAGTAGCCTCTTTGTAAGTTGATTTTTCCATGGTCTCAAGTACGCGATCTACTTCTTGAGAGATCTCTCTGTCGTATTTAGAGTTAAATGTTGGAAAAAATGCTAGTGATGGAGTTTGATGAGTATTGATATTTTCGTTGAGAACAGAGTTATAATAGATACCACAATTTGTGAAAAACCATTGCATGTCTGTTCTTCGAATAGGATTTTGATCATCAATTCTATCTGATTCGTACATTGTGATTTCATTATTTCTGCTAGCCAGCACCGAGGAATCATCCCAATTATTTGCACTGACTGATTTGTAGCCGTCTAACAATAGAGGGAATCCAATAACCTTTGATTTTTTGAGATCAATTTCGGCGACAGTTACTGTATTGAATACCGTATCTAGATAAAAAATATTGTCGGTATTGAGTAATCGATTTCCCATTTTTAGAGGATGATTTCGAACCGCTACTGCATGATACTTACTTGATTTACAACGCGATGTTTGAAGCTTTTGAAGTACTTCCAATTGATACTTCCAATCTTCTAAACTTAAAGTTCTTTTAACTTCGTGTCGTACAGCCGATTCAATTCTTTCAGCCAATGCTTCTTCCCATTTTTTTGACGAAGATGACTTTTGGCTGCTAACTCCGGTTAAACTTGGAATTTTTACGAAAGGCTTTCTCGAAGCTACTTCTCTGTAGAGATAAGAGATTTTCCCATCATACTCGATTTTAGAGTAGTCATAGATCCTTGCGCACTTGTCTTCCTCTTTAAGAGCACCGGAATGTCCGGGAAAGGTTTTGCACCAGCCAAGATTACTGATTTTTAAAGTCTTATCGTCAAGAGCGTACTCTGCCGTGACCAATCTAATAGATTGGTCTTTGGGGGCCACAATATCAGCTAGGGAGGGAGCCTTGGTAGATGAAGACACCGGAACTTTTGGGACATCACAGTTCACGCAACCCTTATTATCTTTGCAAGCCGTAATCACCAATAATGAAATTAAGATTAAAAATTTATAAACCATTTGTCACATCTCTTTCTCTTGCTAAATAAAATTCTCCGATTGTATTTACAGTTTCACTAACAGAATCACTCAATAGTTCGTGTAATGCTGTATTCGTGTCCGCACTTGGTACTGGCTCTTGACTGATTCTTTCAATTTCTTTCAAGTTGATGACCTGTCTGTAGAGCATAACTTGATTCGCGTCGGACAACATTTTTGGCATTGAAGTGATGCTCATCACTTCTTCGAAATAACTCTGAAAGCCCAGTAGCGAACTGATATCGCCTTTCCATAGAGCTAAAGTGGATTTCAGGTCTAATTTTTTTAGATTCATAATGTGATTATCGAGATCATAGATTTGCTTTAGAAGTCTCGCCTCTTCCCATGGTTGAGGGCTGTAATTTTCGATCATGCTTTTAGTATTGATAATTGTTTGTGAAAATTTTTGTCTTACACTTGCAATTACTGATCTGTATTGCTTATTTTGATCTAGACACAGTGGTTGACCCGCCAAGCATGTTTGGACTCTGGTAAAATGATAATACTGAGAAAATTTTGATGAGCCCGATAACCACGCCACCATCAAAGGTATATGATGATATCTGTAGGGTCTCGGGATCTGACTGTACCAAGTATCTAACTTGTCTTTGAATTTTTCTACGAGTAAAGAAAGCAGATGCTTAGTGATTTCTACTTTATATATATTCTCAATAATTTGTGCATGAATTGAGGTTGTCGTGAAAGGGCCAAGGTGCCAATTGGTAGCTCTATAATCCACATTTGTTATTTCTTCAGGAATATATAAATCATTAATTTCCGCTGAACTTTTTTCTTTTAGAAATGAAGCTGATTTTAAATAATCTCCATAAACTTTAGGTATAAAACAAGTTTCATCCACATTTTGAGTCTGATGCTGACAATTCATATCCACGTACTTTGATAATCCGATTAAAAGCGTAGGCCCTAGCATATTGATATTCGATAAAGCCTTATTGGTGTCTGGATATGGGTTTGCTTGCAAAAAAGACAAAAGTAGCAAAAATTTTAGCATAGAGCCTCCTTGGCTCCCCTCAATAGAGCAATCAAAGGGCCAAGATTTTGCGTCTCAAATTGAAACAAACAGGTTTTAAACCTAGGTTGTCCGGAATTCCGGATGAGGTTCTAAGAAATTAGATTATTGAATTTAGGCTCTTTCTTAAGAAAAGACGAAAATAATTTTTTATTTGGGTCAATATATAACGGCTTAGCTGGCTCGCAATTTGAGAATGCTTTCTCTCTTTTCATATTTATTGAAAAACACATGATAATACACGTGATCAATTTCTGGGAAATTTCTAACTTTTAAATCTAACTCCAGTGTATCCCATTTTTTAAACATTCTATGATTGTCTTCAAAATGCCGAGATAACGTAGATTGCAAAACAACTACTGATTGCGTAGGAGCAATTTTACTCTTAATAGTCTTTGAATAAGTCTCGAGCCTAGACGATAAGATAATAGTTCTACCGCTAATATCTAGCTCTTTGCGATGTTCATCGCCGTGTACACTTACAGTTACGTCCCCTTCAGCTACTCCGATTCCTAAAGCCATATTCTCTGTGACATCATACTTTTGTTTCAAAGTATCAAATTGATAAGCTAAGGTTGCCATTGCCGCTAATGCATTCGTAAACCTCGCTCTACCAAGCTTTATTTCTGCAGCAAGCCCTTCAGTATCATAACCAGGTAAGTCTTTTAAGTCTGGAGATTCATCCATAACGCCGAATGAAACCATATGCCCATCACCGCTCGTTTTGTGCAAATAGCCGCCTTTATCATTGAATATCTTAGATACGTTGGCGTGATATTCATTCATAAAGTCTTTAACTAATTGCTCACTGTTTTTATTAGAAAATTCTGAATAATTCCTGATATCCACCATGACAATTATAGCATCAACTTTTCTTTCTTTTAATAAGTCTTCGTTTTGCTCATAAAGAGCTTTTGTAAGCCTGTCTCCTAAGAATGGAGCAGCAGATCTTTTCACTTTAATATCGAAAGTAGCAATCTTTAATCTAAGTTTGTAAATTTGAAGAGCAATAATAATTGATGCAACAAAAGCAATCCCTAAATCACTCAAGACTGTCTTCAGTAAAATAAAACTGTTATTTTTATATAACATCCATGCCAATGGTGCGACAAAGATTGTTGTTAAAGTTAGACCTTGAAAATATAGATATTTAGGCGGTGGTGACACTGTAAGAAAACACATCGTAATAATAAATGCATTTGCCGAGTGAACATACAAAATAATCTCTGATTGCCCTGAATAAATTATTGGCCACACGTGAATAAAACAGGCAGAAACCAGAATCAGCGGTAGTCCAAATGTCCACATTATCACTTTTAGCTTAACGTTGTCTTGATAGTTTCTAAAATAATACCAAAAAAGACCAAGCGGTATTGTGTTAAAAATAAATCTTGGCCATACGTTGTTTAGCAATGTTAATTCCGGATGAAATGTCGTAATAAATTCGTAACTACTAAAGCCATAGATAGTAAACGCAACACAAAATATACCACTGAGAATGCCAGCTCTACTGACCACTCCTCTAAGAAGACTTTCATTTACTTTTAGTAAATCTTCATTGTTTAACAAACTACGACCCGTGATTTAATGTTTTAATTAATAATTGCGCCATTGTATCTTTTTGTTTTTCTAACTTTAGTGTTTCAGAAGAATAGTAATTATTTGCTTCTTCTTGATTCATAATCGTACTGCCATTTGGAATGTTAGAGCCAGGAGGTAGAACTACATTATTACCAATGATTGTTTTTAACCCCAAGTATGTATGAGAACCAATATCACAATTATCGCCAATAACTACACCATGGTTAATTGCGCATGTTGGTTTAATTATTGAAGATGTACCCATTCTTACCCTAATTCCTAAAGCCGTTCCAACACCAACCTCACTCTTAGCCGCTATTTTGCACCCTGGGGCCACCATTGCCAAATGACCAATCATAGCTGAATTACCCGTTGTAATTCCGTCAACTAAAATTGTTCCATCATTAAGACAAATATTAGAGCCAATCGTGGCACGATTAGACAAATAAGTTTTTGGAGAAAATTTTAATAGAGGTAAATCTCTAATCCACGTGTCTGGATAAATAGTTATATCCATCGATCCTTTATATCCAAACAATCTAAATACAATTTTTTTTAAAATAGGAATCGAAATAACAACTGAATAGATAGGTTTAAAATAAAATAACTGAGTCCAGCAAATACCATATATTCTTCTTTTGAAGTAAACAGGATGATCTAAATCTCTAGGAAACTTGCCTCTTTTAATCCCAGATTTACCGATTAAGCTCACCACTCCAGCGATGATCGTAGAGGTAAAAACAAATAATAATAAACCTAATGCTATCAAACTTAAATTGACTATCTTTGAACTACTATCCACTAGTAAGTATGGGGTGGATGATATTACAAATGAACCTAGCCATATAACTGTAATGATTGAGGCAGGAATAATATTATTCATATTAACCCACTTTCTCTAAATTATATTTTCTTACTGTATTCGTATCATTTGTAAATTCATGTAATAGTTTTTCTATATCAACTCTGTCTGCTAACATTCTATTTTTATCTGAAGTAACACAATGAATACCTGATTGTTTTAAAATTAACTGTACCCAAGGAGACAATGTTAAAATTGCATCCTGATAACTGCACCCATTAATCTCCAATTGCTCTCCAACTGACAAATCTTTTTGAGGCTTATTTGATTGACTCAGCAATGCTCTCAATAACTGAGAAACTCCCACAAATACGCTGCACCCTGAATCGAATTTAGTTAATACAATTGCAGCAGCTGTCAGGATCAATGCATCTTCTTTGAAGTTTTCAGATTTATTTTGCAATACGAGAATCCATTCTTCATTATTACTCTGCTCAACCAATAAATGAAATATCTCAGAAATTTTATAAATAATTTCTATATCAACATTTTTTATGGCCATGAACACATAGGGCTTTGTATTTTGGATTAATTGATCATGATTTAATCCTTTTAAATCACCTTCTGATTCTTCGTCTTTTTTAAGTTCTCTTATATTATTCAGCTTTAGCATATCAACCTTTATATACATTCCAATACATCTAATTATCGGCTTGGAACGCTTAAAACATTAAAAAAACCATTAACTTACACCATTAAGTCTTGTTAATAAAATTTATTTAACAATTAATTTAATTAACAATTAAATTCTTAAAGTTTAGATAATTCTAATAATTGAGATTAAATTCACATTTAAAATCGATATAGGGCCATTTAATGAATTATTTACGGCTAGACTCTTGCTTTATCTACCTCTGTCCAGGAGGTAGAATGCACACGACACCAGAAACAATTATACAACAAATTTCTCTTTTTCTAGAGAAAAATAAAAAATTAGAGACCCAATATTTCTTGATTAAAAACCTAGAATACAAACTTGTAGAAAGCATATTAAATAAAGAGCACCAAGAGATTGGAGAGATAATACTGATCTATAAATTAAAAACTCAAGCAGCTTTAGAAACCTGCTTGAGGCTGTCTATGTCTTCAGGCTTAACTCTATCACTTGGTATTAAATAGAGTTCTGCCATATTGCTCTGACCTAAAAATTTATGACTTCCCAAAGCGATAATATTCTCTGGTTTTTGGTTCAAGCCATGTAGGAAATCTTTTGTCATGATAATATTTGTGCCAGGTAACGTGTGGACAAATTTTTCTATTCTGTGCAGTAAATCGATATCAGATGAAGTTGTATCAAATGATTTTTGAATGATATTTCCCTTAGGAGTATTCAATTGAACAGTATGTATATCCACGACACTGTCTTTGGCTGTGTGCAATGCAATGCCACACTCTACGCTTATGTTATTCACTGAACAGAGACTTCTTAAAGCAACTCTGAACTCACGTGCTACCGCTAAGGCTGCCTCACGGGGATTTTGTGAGTCTTCGAATAGTCCGAAATGACCGTAGGCTGAATCTCCCGTGTGAGACTCTCTCCATCCGCCATGCTTAATGATCAACTCAGAGAACAATCTAATAATTTCTCCCCTGAGTGATTTTTCTTTAACTTTAATTTCGTGAATCGCACTGCTATTGATAATGTCAAAAGTAATTCCTACGATGTCTTTCTTCATAGGAAATTTAATTTTGTTATCGTTGATTGCCCAAAGCACAAAAGGCGGAACCCAACACTCAAGTTCTTGTCTCATTTTTATTTCATTCTTATTGGCTTTTTCAAGGTCTACGGTCATCTGAAGGAGCTCGTTGTTGCGAGTTTTAAGCTCTTCTTCTCTTTTCTTAACTTCTTCTTGTAGCCTAATTCTTTCAGTGTCCGTTTTGTAAAACTCTATGCCTCTTGCTAAACTTTTTTCAAGATCGTCGTAGTCCCAAGGCTTTCTGATATAGTCGAAAACCTTTGCTCTTCTTACCGACTCCACAACCAGATTTTCATCTGAATAGCCTGTCACAATCATTCTTACAGCGTTCGGATGAAGCTTCATTGATAGTTCTAAAAATTCTACACCAGAAATATTTGGCATTCTTTGATCAGAAACAATAATCCAAGGAGTTTTTTTGTCCATTTCCTTTAGAGCTTGCATTGGATTGTCAAAAGTAAGCACCTCCCACTCATCTCCGAGTGCGGCCTCAAATACTGTCAAATTATGTGGTTCGTCATCCACATAAAAAATGAGCGGCTTCATGCGACTTTATCCTTTGCTCCAGCTATATCACTTATCGGTAATCTTATCGTAAACTTGGTTCCTTCATTAATTACAGAACTAACGTCTATAGCTCCAGAGTGTTTTTTAATTTCATTCAAGACTATGTGCAAGCCTAGTCCAGTCCCTTTTCCCACAGGCTTAGTCGTAAAAAATGGATCAAAGATCTTACTTTGAATATTTTCAGGAATTCCGTGTCCTGTATCACTCACCTCTACCACAACAAATTTATCCACTTCTTGAGCTTTAATATCGAGCGTACCACCATCAGGCATTGCATCTATAGAGTTAGAGATTAAGTTCATCAGCACTTGATTCAGGCCAACCACACTACCGTATACTTTTAAATTATTAGGAATGTCTAAATTGACTTTGATTTTATTTGAAATTTTATTTTTTTGAATCGTAAGTACGGAGTTTATAATTTCATCTATATTTAAGTCATTGAATTGAGCTTGGTTTAATCCTGTATAATTTCTTAGACTCTTGATAATATCTATTGTTAAACCTAGACCTTCTTTCATAACTTTCATTAATTTTTCAGTCTTATTTTTAGAAGATTCATCTGTAATATTTTTCTCAATAATTCTTTCTAGAGGAACCAGTGCTCCATTGACATAATTCACAGAATTGTTAATCTCATGAGCAATACCTGCCGCCAAAGTACCCAGGGAAGCCAGCTTAGCTGTTTGAACCAATTCGGCTTGAGTTGTTTTGAGTTCTAGCATGGTCTTTTCTAAATCAACGGTTTTATTTTTTAATTCAATCGTTTTTCTATTAACCTCTAGCTCTAGATTTTCTCTGAGATAATCTCTTTCTTGGTAAGTCTGATTAATCTCGGTTTGAAGTGATCTCGTGAAGAAGAACACCGTACCTAGAACACCGTATCCAAGAACCATTCCGTAATTATGCAAACCCATTGTATAGCACACATCTAAAGTAGTGGCTCCCGCAAAAGATGATAAGGCCGCCAAATCAAGGGCCTTAGCCTTCCAAGAGGAATGAATATTAAATCTAAACTCCGAATAAAACGCTATCCATGTGGATAAAACACCAGGAGCAAAAATAATATTCAGAAATACTTGAATCGTATCTCCGCTAGATAAGAATGGTATTACCAAAGTTCCAGGAATAGTTAAAAAACAAAATACATAGAATATCTTTTTTGCTAGTAGCCCTCTAACTTTTAGAAAGCTCACAAATGAAAATGTGGCAACTCCCAAACTGAATGCAGCTATTTTATCTACCAATAGCAAATCAAGTTTTATACCAACCAATCCCAATACACTAGATAGAAAAAATGCACTCATAGAAACAGAGAACAATCCTAGATAAACAGACTGCATATATAGAGATTGAGTTTTAATTCCAAAAAACAATACCAAGGCGAATACAAATAAAGCACCATAAATAGCTAAATGCTTAATCTCAATTCTATTAATCACTTCAGAATACTTTGATATATAGGGATAAGAATTAACTTTTGCAAAAAATTTGAAAGGAGAAATCACTATCCAACTTATCTTCTCACCTCGAATAGATTCGCATGGCAGGACCGGAGATCCATAAATTGATCTTATGTAGTTTTGTCCCTCATCTCCGTAAGAATATATTAATGATCCATCAATAGAAACTTTCTGGAATGAATGCATCACATTGGGAAAAACTAATTTTTGTCCTTCCCTACAATTTAAATCACTAATATTTGCTTGGAATTCTGCTTGATAATTATTTTTTGAATTCTTAGACCAGTCGCTAGTAATTGTCCACACATTCGAAGCGAAGGCTTGATTGGTGAAAATTAGAATTAGTAGGTAAAAAAAAACCTAAAACCCAATCGGTTCATTATGCTGACTCTTTCAGAGCTATTTCTTTTGGCGCTAGTCCAACTTTTTCCATAGCTCTTTTTATAACTAGCAATGCATAATCCAAATCACTCAATGAATGCTGGGCAGATACGGTAAACCTAAATCTACAGGTATTTTTACTTACTGCTGGATAAACCACTGGAATAGTATATATGCCAGAGTCATAAAGGATTTTATACATCTTACCTAATTTTTCTTCGTCTCCAATAACAACTGGAACAATTGCAGTTTTATGATCTTTTGGAATATCGAATCCCATTTTTCTAAGACCCGATGTAAAGAACTCAATATTCGATCTTAGTTTACCTAATAACTGTGGTTCGCTTTGAAATAATTCTAATGATTTATTAGTAGCAGCCACTGTTGATGGTGGTAATGCCACACTAAAGAATACAGATCTTGCGGAAACGTTTAACCAATCGATAAGCTCTTTTGAACCACAGGCAAATCCACCTATAGTTCCGCAGATTTTAGAGAAAGTTCCCATAGTAAGATCAATTCCCCCAAGGAGATTTGATTCTTCCGAAAGACCTAATCCGTTTTTACCAAGCACTCCGAATGAATGCGCTTCATCGATCATTACTCGTGCATCATATTTTTTAGCTAAACTTACAATATCATTAAGTGGAGCGGCATCACCGTCCATTGAAAACACGCCTTCAGCAACGATCAAACAACCATTCGACTCGTATCGTGTTCTAGATAAAACTTTCTCTAGATGATCCATATCATTATGCTTAAAAAATCTTTTTACACCTTGAGATAATTGCATACCATCGTAAATTGAAGCATGTGATAAGATATCAGCAATAACTAAATCATTTGGCCCCACTAAACTACTTATCAATCCTATATTCGCAGCATATCCAGAATTAAATAATGTAGTCGCTTCTGTTCTAAACATTCTTGATAAAGTTTCTTGCAGTCTTTCATGCTCTTCAGTTTGACCGCATGTGATTGGTGATCCTGTAGCTCCGAAGCCATATTTATCCAAAGCTATTTTTGTAGCCTCAACGACTTCAGGACGTGCAGATAAGCCTAGATAATCGTTTGACGACATAACTATGAAATCATTACGACCATCTGATCTTTTTTTAGTCAATGTAACTCGAATACCTTTACTTGGCTCTCGTGGAATCCAATATCCCCAACGTACAGATTTTTGTAATGAGTTGTGATAGAAGTGATATTTTTTTGCTTTGTTAAATATATCGACTGATCCATCATCTTTACCAAGGAAGTCAGCCAATGATGAGTTGTCTGAGCTATATTCTAGTTCAGACTTTGCCATGTTTCCTTCGAGATTCATTTTAAAGCATTTGCTTAATGGACCTTCAATCGGCGCATGACTATCAATAAACATAATTCCTAGAGTAACTTTACTTTCTGACTTATGAACGAATTTTACAACAGATCTACCAAACGCCCATTCATTCGCTTCCCAGACAAGCTTTCCTTCAGATAGAACTTGATCTTTTAAAACTGGTAACTCTTCTGAGGCAACTTGCAATTCAAAAGAAAGTCCGGTCGATGAAACTTCTCTCACCTTACCTAGAATTCTTTCTCCGGAAAGAGAAGTTAAATGAATATTCAACTCTTGTTTATCTTTTATTTGGTATCGAGTTCTTCTGAGTACTTTTTTTGCCATAATTTATACCTTTTCCATAAGCTTATCATCGGCTTATACACTGCTTACTTAAGCCCGAATACTCGACCTCCGTAGCGAAAATAATTTAAATAGTAAGAAATTTTTAAATAGCGATGAAAGTCGATAAGCCTAAAGTTCTGAAGTTATAAAAACCTGGACCTTCTTCTCTATGCTAGTAATATATAAAATATGAACAAATTTTATTTATCTTTTTGCCTTATAGGAATCGTAGTATTTTTATTTTGGGGATATGTTACTCCAATTACTTGCCCTGGAATTTTAATTGATTCTTTTAGTCATCGTCTGATTGTCTCATCGCCATTTATAACTTTAGTTTTTTGTTATTTAATTTTTAGAAATTTAAACATCGAACTGATTGCTTATTTTGGAATTCTCTTGGTAACAGCAGATTATAGTTATTTAGTCGCAGTAAATAAAAATATGGTTCATAGCACCGGACTCTATGTAGTACTAACAGCTTGCCTTGCGGTCATTAACAAGCGCTGGTTTTTGTGGCTCTACTCTATATCGTTTTCTCTCTATTGTATTTATTGGATTTTAGTATCGGATGTATTTGTAGAGAGAGCTCATTGGGGAAATATGCTGACTTTAATTTTGTTAGCGGCATTTTTCGGGATTTGGAGAATTCGAGGCTTAGAGCAACTGCAATCAGAATATAAGCAAAACTTAGACAAATCAAAACAACTTGAAGAATTAAATAATATTGCCACACAGGCTGCCCACGATATCCGCTCTCCAGTTATGGCATTAGAAAACTTCATTAGCTCATTTGATGATATTGATTCTAAGAAGCTAAAAATAGTGTCTGACTCAGCAAAAAGAATCAACGGAATCGCTGATTTCTTAATGAATGAATACAGAAAAACATTCACAAACCAAATAGAAGTTAGCGAAAGCAAAAATGCTTTTGATGAACAAACAATCAGTGAATTGGTTGAGTCCTTAAAAGAAGAAAAGATACTTCTTCAATCAAATTTTAGAAAATATACAATTTTAATTCATGGGAACATAGAATATAAAATTAAGGATCCTAAACTACAGTTTGAATTAAAACGTGTTTTATCGAATATAATAAATAATTCTATCGAAGCTTTTGAGGATTCTAGTGGAGTTATAGATTTAATGTTAAGTGAAAATCAAAATTCTTTTTCTATACAAATTAAAGACAACGGAAAAGGTATCCCGAAAGACATTATCGAAAAATTATTTGAGCGTGGAGTTAGCTTTCGTAAAGCGACAGGAACCGGACTGGGGCTTGCCCATGCAAAAGAAATTATAGAAAAATTCAATGGCAGGATCGAACTGTCGTCAAAAGTTAATCTCGGCACATTGGTTCATGTTTCCATTTCAAAATTCTAATTGAATTAAAAATTTAATTTTAATTTCTTATTAATTAATTTTTGTATATTGGGCTTTAGATGAGAAATCATTTGCTTGAGTTTTTTCTTATCTATAGCGTCCCAATTGAGCTCTGGAAATTTTGAGAAGCGATTCCCCTTCCTTGTGGAAATATATAGAGTATCTATTAAAGATTTTTCGGCTGTTGCCATATTGTATACAAGTTTTCCCTCGTGCACATTAACTCCATTTTGCATAAGACTCGGCTGTATATGAAATAATTCAAATTCACCTAATTTATTAAAAAGCTTACGGCCATGCCCCGTCGTAGCAATTTGTATAACCTTTGGGATTTGAGAAATGACGTCATGACGGTGGAGAGCCGTCAAAAAAGATACATAACCTTGCTCATTCCCTAAAATATATGGAACCGCTCCATATGGAGAATAAAACGGGTGATTCATTTGCGCCCAGATTCCTCTAGTTACGCTTTGAATTGAATTCGAACCATCCAATTTTTTAAGCTGCCTCGAAGCCGTAGCAATTGGGATACCAAGAGAAAGAGCATACTGCCTGGTCGTAAAAAAAATATTTTTATTAAAAAAATCAATCTGATTCATCTAAATAACCTATAACCGTATTGCAAATATCATCCCAGGCCTTTTTATTACCTAACTGATTTTTTGTTTCTTCCTCCAAATACTCAATAACCTGTCCCTTGTAATCGGAGTAGTCTAACATAAGTAGAGATGATAGTGCTTTCTCCCGCTCCTCCATAGTCGTATTCCTAGTGATAGCATCTTTATTTAGATTTCCACTTAAGTAAAAAACATATAGATCAAATACATCTCGCGATTGAACTTCACTGCGACCGCCTAATGCGTGGATTTTTTGTGCAACAGCCGTTGCAGCACCATAATGACGAGTCTGAAAACTGAGTTTTTTGTATGGAAAAATGATTTCTGGGTTGATAGCTTCTGTAAGAATATCAAGGTTAGAATTTTTATTTCTACGAGAAAACTCAACCTTTGTTGGGAATTCTTCACCGCTATTATTGACTAAACGAAATCGAAATCTTTGAGTCGTTTCAGTATGCTTTGCTTTCAAAGGATCATTTATTTTTAAATCGGTAATTCCGTAAGTTTGAAGATTCCTGATTAATGATGGATCTTGTAGGATCTTATAACCGTTCTTCTTAAGCGTAGCGACACTTCCACCAAAAACATCTATATCCATGTCTTCGGAATACCTAGGACTCCGAAAGAAGAAACGCAAATTTACCCCACCCTTAAGGACGTACATATTGGGGTCCGATATTTTCATCAGTCTTTCTAAAAAGAGCAAATGAAATACTTCTCTTTGTTGTTTGTCCGTGTAAACAGTCATATTTACATTATGTATTTGAATTGATTAAAATGTCAATTCAAATACATAATGAATTATAGTTAAAAAGACGAAAATAGATTAAAGTCTTTTCTCCGTAGTTTCCTTCTTCTGGTTCAAGCGTTTGAGCTTAACAGCGTGGACGAGGATATCTACCAAAGTTCCAATCATCAGGATCAGGTAACCTTTTTCAGAGAAGCTGTGAAATTGTGGGCCTGTGAAGTATAAGAATTTAATCTCACTAAAATCTTTTTCCCAGAACGCAATTCTTGCGACTAGCATTGGGATGGAAAAGACAAAGATATGAATATGTACAGCCCAATAAACAAACGATGCGTAGGCATCAGGCCATTTTCTTGTAACCCTTAAAATTATAAAACCGGTGATCACAAAAGTGGATGCAGCAATCACTGCCGCTAATTTTTTGGGCTCGATGAATTTAAAATAAGTGATAACCAAGGGAACCGTGAGGATCTCAATGGCAAAAATTATTAGAAGATCTTTGATGGTAGCTTTTGTAACCGTCATTCTTTTGGTATTAAATCACGGCATTTAAGGGCATTTCAATGTAAAAAGCGATCTATTCCAGACTTCTTTACGATCCATGGCAGAGGCGCCCGGAAGACTTGTGAGCGTTTTTTCTCTAAACGCTTCCCACTCTTCATTAGAAAAGCTTTCTTTGGCTAGAGATTGCAGTTCACAGAATACATTGACGTGAACGCTATCTAGCCATCCCATTTTGTCCAGATAACTTTGTGGAGCAGTTTTTCCCCAAGCCAGTTCAAAGATAAATCCTAAAGATTGCCAAATAGCACTTGAGATTTCAGCCTTAGACAAAACTTGGGATCTGCAATCATAGGAGACCGTTTGAATGTCTTTTGTTAAAAATCTTAAGCCCTCAAAAAACTGAAAACAAGAACCCGGAAGATTACGATCCCTACAAGTCCTCGTACTGGATTGCAATACCGTCTCATCCATAAATTTTTTCGCAGGGTCTTTATACAAAAATGGAGTTTGTGCTTTTTGAAATATTTCAAACTGAGAGTCACATTTTGTGTGAGGAGGATTCATGAAAAAAATAAACAAGAGTCCTAAAGCCAATGCTCCTCCAACCAAAACAGTTCGGGGCAATGAGTTTAGAAAATTATCCATTAAAAAACTTTTCTTCCGCAGTTCGATGTGACTTGGAATGGATTCTCAGGCTTCTTCCCGTCTTCCTGAATCCATACGGCGCGATCGGTTTTGCAAAAAAATACTTTGTAGGAGGCTTTGATTTCGTAACTCTGATAAAGCATTACGATCTGTTTAAACGCATGCTGCAAGTACCTTACTCTATCCTCACCCGATGTCATCTGAGCGCTCGTAAGCTCCTTATTCACGGCATTTAGGATTTTAGAAACATGCTGACCCTGTTGGCCCTTAACTTTTTTTACAGTGGATTTAATATTATTTCTTAAGAGGTTAATCTGAGACGTGACCATCGGTTCTTTGCGACCGAACATATACTTATGGAGCTTTTCAGATTGCTGAATGATTGCAAGAAGCTCTTTGGTCGTGATGTCATCTAGCTCGATTCTTTTCTTGCCCGTTGAGGCATCCAGAACGAAACAAAACATCACCAATAAAATACAACTTACAACTTTTCTCATGTAGCTCAATTCTACCGAATATATCGTGGATGTTGAAGTAGATTTCGACGCAGATCTGTGGAAAAGGTGCGGCTCACCTTTTTGCTGACCTTTTTCAAATAAAAAAGGCTAGGTTTCCCTAGCCTTTTATCAAGACGTTTTGTCTTTAGATTCTAAATTAGAATCTGAAAGTCGCGCCTAAAGAAGCTTGAGTGATGTCTTCTGGGCTTGTACCGAATGCATCACCAGCTTGGAAGAAACCAAGTCTTGCGTTTAATTCAGCACCGTTTGAAAGCATTTTAGTTGCCCAAACGTCGATTTCAGAACCTACGTCGTCATCAGTTCCAGCTGTGCCTGCAATTGCAGTCAAGTTGCCAGTACCAGATGTAGCAGAGTAGTTATAAACTGAATCATCTTTTTCAGTTTTTGTGAACATGTAGTAGTCTAATCCTACTTTTGTCATTTCCATTGGCTCAAGAGCTACACCAACTTTAATGTAAGTTGAGTTACCCCATCCGATGATGTCCATTAAACCTGCGTTAGCATGTCTTTCGTAGAAGAATGCATCGTAAGTTTCGTTCTTTGTAGCAGTTGCAGATGAACCTGAATCCATGTGATAAAGAGCAGAAATTCTCATGTTCATTACGTCTGGCATAGAGAATCCAACTTCAGCATCTAACATAGAAGCTTCGTGATCAGCAGTTCCGCCAACAGATGTTTCACCATCATACATAGCGTATGAAAGTCTATAATCAACAGCTGAAGAATCACCTTTTACAGTTAATCCAAGTCTTAACTTCTCATCAAAACCTAAAGTACCGCCAACACCAGTAGCTTTAGATTGTAAAGCATGGATGTTAACCATTTTTAACCACTCTGGAAGATTCTTAACATCTACTGATAAACCGTAGAAGTTAATATCAGCAGTGTTACCACCAACTGTAGCTCCAGATTCGTCATTCATACCTTTTACACCAAAAAGACCAATGTTAGCCCATTCAGTAAAGTAAGCGCCATATGCACCTTCGAAAGACCATGGAGTTTGTTCCCAGTCGTTTTTTGCAATTACTGAACCGTCAGCTAAATCAAGTGCTCCGCGACCAATTTTAAGTGCGAAGTTGTCCATTGCTTTCCAGAAAGCAAAAGCTTCATATACGTAGATTTCTGAATCAGAACCATTTGAGATAAGTTCACCTGAAGTATTTCCAGCACCAGCATTACCCCAAGTAGAAGCATTCAAAAGTGTCACAGTAGCTGTAAGGTCTTCACCTTTAGTCATTGTTGCACCGATTTTAGTTCTTTGTTGAGTTTCGTTGTCATTAGCTGACTTATCGAACCCTTCGTTCTCAGTGTTCGTAAATCTGAAACGCATTTCTGCATTCCATTTCATATCCGCACCTTCTTGAGCAACAGCGTTTGAAATAAGCGCTAAGCTCGCGAATGCAAATAATAATTTTTTCATTCTTGTCTCCTTGTTGTTTTCTTTTCGTGCTGGTTCTGGATTTAGTCCAAAGGCCTAACACAAATCGTTGTTTACACTTAAAAAGTAAATCTTATGCGTACGATAAAATGTTATTAGCGCCCCATTATTTTGCAATAGAAATTTAACAATATAGCCTAGACGCGTTAGGCCTAAAGATTAGGCATTTGACATACTTAGCGCACATCTAGTAGGTTCGGAGTTTCATTTTGAGCACAGTCGGGAAGTAGCGCAGTCTGGTAGCGCATCTGGTTTGGGACCAGAGGGTCGCAGGTTCGAATCCTGTCTTCCCGACCAATTTTTCAGAATGAAAATTCAAAAAAGTCATTAGTCCAGAGTGTATCTTTCACGCATCAATTCCAAAGACCAAATTTTGGCTGGTTCTCGCGGCAGATTAAACCTTGGTCCTATTTCAGAAGACAGTGGCTACAGCTTATATGACAACATCTTCCTGCTCTTTGAATCCAAATAATACTGCAAAAGGCATTCATTCGAACTTTGTTCTAAAGACAAATGGTTGTTTGAAATTCTTTAAGTTTTTTAAAATTTCATCCCGTGTTTTACGAAATGCCTGAAGCTTTTCGATATCAGTATCGCCAATTGATGCTGGATCAGGCATTCCCCAATGAAGCTTTTGAGCTTTTTGAGATCCTAAAGTCGGACAAATTTCTTCCGCACACAATGTAATTACATAATCTAAACTTACAAAAAATTTTGGTGATAATGAATCCCAAAACTTTGATCTGTTACCTGAAATATCAATTCCTATTTCTTTCATTGCCTGAATAGCAAATGGATTAACTTTACCTGATGGTTCAGATCCAGCGCTTTCCACTTCTACTTTACTTCCAAAAAGATGTTTTGCTAAACCCTCAGCCATTTGGCTTCGTGCTGAATTGGCTACACATAAAAAAAGTATTTTCATCCTACAACCTCACTCTTAAAATATTTTTCTTTAATCCAAAGTGATACGCTGACAAGAGCAAGCAATACAGGGACTTCAACAAGTGGCCCAATAACCGCAGCAAAGGCTGCCCCGTGATGAATTCCGAATGTAGCGATTGCTACTGCAATAGCCAATTCAAAATTATTACTAGCGGCCGTAAATGATAGTGTAACGGACTTTGAATAATCAGCTCCAACTGCCTTGCTCATCAAAAAAGAAACTAGGAACATAATCACAAAGTAAATTACTAGCGGAATTGCAATTCTTAAAACATCAAATGGCAATTGAACAATTTGATCTCCTTTTAAGGAAAACATAATCACAATAGTAAAAAGTAATGCGTAGAGAGTCACAGGACTAATCTTAGGGATGAATTGAGCTTGATACCAACTGTCGCCTTTAATTTTTCTTAAAAAATGTCTAGTTAGAAAGCCTGCCGCAAATGGAATTCCTAAATAAATAAATACAGCTTGTGCCACATCCCAAATGGAAAAACTCACAACGACTCCTTGAGCATCAAAATAACCAGGAAGTAAAGTCATAAAAAGCCAAGCATAAAATGGAAAAAATAGAATCTGAAAAATAGAATTGAAGGCAATCAGGCCCGCACAATATTCGCTATTTCCTTCCGCTAACTCATTCCATATAAGAACCATAGCAATACATCTTGAAAGACCAATTAATATAAGTCCCATCATATAATCTGGGTAACCTTTTAGGAAAATTATCGCTAAGGAAAATATCAAAATTGGGCCCACGATCCAATTCTGGACAAGCGACAATACTAGAATTTTGGGTTGCTTGAATATTTTAGGTAGCTCTTCGTATTTCACCTTTGCTAGTGGCGGATACATCATAAGAATCAATCCCATAGCGATCGGTATTGATGTAGAGCCTATACTGAGGCTATCCAATACAAGTGGCGCCCCAGGTACAAGAACGCCTACCAACACACCCAGAACCATCGCCGAGAGTATCCAAAAGGATAAGTATCGATCTAGAAATGATAATTTTTTAGTCATTGAAACACTCACGCATAAATCCTTGATTATCGTAATATTACGATATACGATAATTGAATGGCCTTATCAAGAAAAGAAGAATTTCCAGACAAAGACATTTTACTCGCCGATTGGTGCAAAGCGCTGTCTCATCCTGCTAGAATAGCAATACTCAGAACTTTGGCTCGCCGAGGTGAATGTATTTGTGGAGATTTAGTTTTAGATCTTCCACTTGCGCAATCAACAGTCAGTCAGCACTTAAAAGCCCTCAAAGAAGTAGGACTCATTAAAGGTGAAATTGATGGACCAAGGTCAAAATACTGTATTGATAAAAAGAATTTCGAGCGATTTATGAAATCATTCGAAATTTTTGGCGATAAGATGTATGAAAACTTGAACGATGAAGATTGTAATTAATAAACAATATTTATAAATTTTTTATTTGATCAAATAAAATAAATAAGGCCACAACAAAAAGAAAAATGCCAAAAATTTTCTTTAGAATTTTCTCAGATGTTTTTTGAGAAAAATAAGACCCTATAAAAAAACCAACCAAAGATATCATAAGAAGACTAATAAGAAGGTTCCAGTCAGGAATAAATCCTTTATGTAAAGCCGCCAAAAAAGCAATTCCAGAATTTAGTGTTATAATCGCAAGAGAGGTTCCTACTGCTATAGACATAGGTAATCCAACTAGCCCCACCAGCGCTGGGATAATCAGAAAGCCCCCTCCAGCTCCAATAAATCCTGTAACAAATCCTACAAAGAACCCTTGAAGTACCAATTTCAAATAAAATGAAATATCCTTTTTTAAGCTTTGTATTTCAGCTTTTTTTCCAAGAACCATCGCTAAAGATGAGTAGAGCATCAAAATAGAGAAAACAAGCATAATGAGAATTGATTTTGTTACCTCCAAATTGTTAATAGAAAAAATATGATCAGGTAGCGACGGTAAAAATATGTACTTTGTAAAGGACACACCCACAAAGCCTGGGACTGCAAAAAGAAATGCTACCTTGATGTCTAGTTTATTCTTGAACTTTGCATTTGCTGCACCAAAAAAAGCTGTCATTCCAACAATAAAAAGTGAGTTCACCGTTGCAATTTTTGGATCTACATGAAAAAAATAAACAAGAATTGGGACTGTGAGAATTGCTCCGCCAGCTCCCAAAAGTCCAAGAGTTAGTCCCATCAATATTGATGCCAGATAACCTAGGATTTCCACTATCATCCCCTACTTTTTAAATTTGACTTTCTTATCTACCAGCTGAAAAAGAACCATTCCTGCCAACATACTTAAAACAAAAATTAATGGCCGCATCTCTAAACTCGCAATCGAAGTTATTGCCGGACCCGGGCAAAATCCCGCCAATCCCCAGCCCGCACCAAATAACAAGGAACCTATGATAAGAGATGGAGTAACATCTTTTTTATTCGGTACATGCCACTCCGCTGACAGTATGGGTGAATTCTTTTTTCTAATAATTTTATACATAACAAAGTGAACGCCAATTGCTCCAACCATTACAAACATCAAGGATGGATCCCAATTTCCAAAAAGATCTAAAAATCCTACAACTTTTTGAGGCTCTGTCATTCCTGAAAAACCAAGTCCTAATGCAAATAAAAAACCTACTACAAATGCGAGTAATGAATTTTTCATGGCAAAACCCCTAAAGATCTAAAAAATATAACTGAGAGAATCCCGGCTAAAATAAAGGCGACTGTGGCAATTACAGATCGAATAGAAAGCCTGCTCATTCCGCAAACTCCGTGTCCACTTGTACACCCACTTCCCAATAAAGTCCCAAATCCAACCAAAATTCCTGCTAACACAAGAGTCCAGCTCTCCGTTGCAATTTGTCCTGAAAAAACTTGGGGACTCAAATTTTTTAGAAAAAAACCACCAAACACTAATCCCAAAACAAAAAGAACTCTCCACTGAACATCGCCTTTCGTAGGAGATAATATTCCTCCAATAATTCCACTTACACCCGTTACTCTTCCGTTAAATAGAAGCATCACTGAAACCGCTAAGCCAATAACAGCTCCACCTATGAGTGCATTTATCCATTCTTGTGGCATTTCATTACTCCTTTACCGTAGGAAATGTTTTTTCGTTCCACAAAATCATACCGCCGATCATATTAGCTACTGTTTTAAAGCCTAACTGCTGAGCCTCAAGTGTTGCTGCTTCAGATCTCTTGCCGCTTCGACATATAAATATAATTTCCTGATCTTTATTTTTATGGCCCTTTAAATATTCTGTTAGCTCTAATCCTAGCGTCACAAGTTCTGCGCCATTTATATGACCAAGCTCATTGTTGAATTCATCAGGACGCCGTACATCAATAAGTTTTACTTGCCCCAATGTTTTAAAAACACCTTCAACCCCAACCTCTGGGACTCCATTATTAATTTTTGCCTCAGCTCTTCTCATGCTGCCTCCAGGTACATTCAGGCTCAACTTCTCTACTCTCTAAAGAGAAGACTCTATTATTGAAAAAATCTCAAGTAGCGATCTTGAGCTTCTTTAATTTGGTTTTTGATGGAAAGCATTTTTTCCTCAAGAGCGCTCTTTGCACTATCAAAACCTGCAAGGTCTTTATCCAGCTGAACCAATCTTTGATTCACTTGTACAAGTCGCGTTTCACTTGATTTCAAAGCCTCAGTCAATTGAGCTAAGCGAGCTTTATCTTGTGGCAATTGCACTTTCAACCCAGAGTCCTCAGAAACCAATTTGCTGAGCTGATCCTTCGCCGTATCCAACTGTGATTCCGCGCTCTCCAGATTCTGTTCCAGTTTGCTGAAACCAACGCTTTGATCGAATTTATTCAATTCGCTCTGTGCACGAGCCACATCTTGTCTCAACGAAATGATCTGTCTTTCAAGGTCAACGATACGTCTTCTCAGTTCCTCGTTACGAGATTTTAAGCGAGGCAATTGGTATTCAACGATATCTCGACGATCACTCTCGGCTTGTTGGAGTTGAGAGTTCAAATTGCTAAGTCGTGATGCCGCTTGATCATACTCTGCTCTCAACTGATCTTTTATTCTACGAACTTCGCGCTCAATATCATTTTCAATATTCTCCATCTCACGTTGAACTGAACTGTATTCACTTTCCAAACGAGAAAGCTCTCTTTCATTGGAACTCACTAGTCCTTCTAATTCACTCACTCTGTTAATGAAAGCCGTACAATCATTCCCGACTACGGATTGGCAATCATTCAATTTCATCTTAGCTCTACCGAGTTCTCTTTCTAAAGAACCGAGTGTCTCGCGCGCTCTACTGATTTGTTCACGCAATCTTTCAGATTCCATTCTTAGCGAACGATATCTGCTAGATTCTGAGAGCTTTTTTTGAATTTGATACTCAGTATCGTAGCCATTGTATTCTCTGAACGCTCTGTCCGTTTCCGCTTGCGCTGAAGGGATTTCATTTCTCAGTCTTTGAATAGTTTGTGTTAACTGCTGAACCTCTCTATCCAGCTGTTGAATGCGTCTCAAGTTGCTATCAATCTCATCTTCTGCGGAAGACACTTCTTGGAGAGCGTCTGACAAAGAATTCTCTGCATATCTCAACTCATCGACCAACTGATTGTGCTTTGGCAAATGAGGTTCAATTTTTTTGTAGGCCTCATCATAGCGAGCTTGAGCTAAAGCTTTTTGCTTTTCTGCTGCTGGGATCTCAGTCTTTAGTTGCAACAATCTTTTTTCAGTTGCATCAATTCTTGCCGTTGTAGATTGAATATCTTGTTTTAAATTTGGTATTTTTTTATTTACAAGATCTGTTCTCTCAACTCGGAGATTATCTCGCTCTGTAATGTTTGGGAGATTCTGTTGAACAAGTTTTGCAAGACTTGCTTCATTTATTACAAGCTGGTTGTAGTATTCTGCAAGCTCATAATAATTTGCTCTAATTGCAGAGACCGTGCTGCCATCAAAAACTTTTGGTGCCTGGTCAAAACTTGCTGGATGATTTGTTAACTTTGCTAACCTTTCATCCACAAGAGATTTACCACCGTTACAATGTTTTTCCATCGCCGCGAGAATATGAGCTGCGCCTTTTAGTGAAAACTTTAGATCTCTTCCCTTGAGGTCACCATAGGGCTTCACCTCAAAAGACTTTTCTGTGGATTTAAGCAGATCTACAAACTGCTTTGTCTCATCAGGTAAGTACCAAAAAGACTGGCTTTTTTCTTCAGCAGAAATTTGGCTAAAAAGAAGAATTTCTTTATTAATTATTGATGCGGCAATAGGACCGTAATCTGCCTTACCCTTTTCATGTAAAAATATTTCTAAGGGCATATGAGAATTTTTAACTTTTTGAATTTTAAACGTATAATCTCTCAATAAGCCATTATCTACGGTTGAAGCTTCACAAATGACTGCGTCACTGGTGTTGATTTCATTTAGAATCCAACTGTCTTTTTTTTCTATCTGACCCGCTAAACCCTCAGATGCCACAAGCCCCGTTAATGCCAATAAAATTAATGATCTCTTCACCGTTGCTCCCCCTGCTATTTTATTACGCGCCCAGATATAGGATCATTTTGATCCCCACCCTTACTGCTATTCAAGTACCGTGCCCACCCCTTTGGTGTCATTAAGGTCCAACTTCAGGACCTTCTTTAGGCTAATTACACAATATTTACCTATTTGGAAACATAAAACTAAATTAAAATAAATCTAAAACAACGAGGTAACACATGAAAATTCTAAACATACTGATCGTATTTCTTTTTCCTTTTTCGGTCTTTGCAGATCCAAATTTCGATAGTATTGACCAAAATGACCTTAAAGAGATTTCAAAAAGCATGGGGGCAAACTTCACCCACAACTCAATGATGGGTGCATCAAAGATGGGGACGCTATTTGGATTTCAAGTGGGCGTAACAGCCGCAAGAACTTCCACACCAAAACTCGATGACATCGCCAAAAGAAACGGCGGCGAACTCCCTGCGCTGTACAATGCAGGCCTGATGGGGGCAGTCGGCGTTCCCTTCGGAATCTCTATTGAAGCCGTGTTGATTCCAAAAGTTTCTGCCGGTGACTCTGATGTTCAATCGACTTCACTTGGAGTGAAGTGGAATATCAATGAAGTAGTTCCGGTATTGCCAGTCAACGTTGCCGTTAGAGGTTTTTATTCAAAGGCCGAACTCTCTTTTGCGCAAACTGTTTCCGCACAAAATGCTACCGTAAAAAATGAAACCAATGTGACCGGTCTTCAATTGCTGGTGAGCCCAATGCTCCCGCTGATTGAGCCTTATGTAGGGATTGGTTACCTTAAAGTCGACAATGAACTTGGAGTGACAGGAACAACAGGCACAATCTTTGACTACACTCTTGCACAGTCAGATTCAAAGAAAGAATCAAGCACTCAATTTCTAGTGGGAGTTGAAGGAAGCTTAGCTCTTTTTAAATTAGGTGCAGAATTTAGCCGTGCTTTTGATGCCAATCGTATTGGTGTTAAAATCGCTCTTGGATTCTAAATTAAAAATTAAATAAAAAGATGGCGAGACATTACTACTTCTTTTGCTTCCAGATCTCGCCTAATATTATTGCAATAGAAGAGCTGACATTTAGACTTTCTACATTTTGCGTTCCAGGAATCTGAATAGAAAAATCACCAGAACTCAATATGTCTTTTGAAAGCCCAGGTCCTTCTTCACCAAAAAGTAAAACGCATTTGTCCGAGAACTCAGTCTCATACAAACTCTTGCCCTTATGGCTACTTGTTGTTGCGACAGAATAACCTTCTTTTTTAGCTGCTGAAATTAAAGATTTCATACTTTCACATTCTATGATTTTGATGAACTCTGCTCCCCCCTCAGCTGTTCTTCTCGCCGCACCCGATTGAAGAGCTTTTGGATTGGTCATGGCAATTCCATCAACTCCAAAGTGTGCCGCCAATCTCATAATTGCGCCAAGGTTATGAGGATTGCCCACATTCTCTAGCGCCAATAAATAAGACTGCTTCTTTTTCTTTTCATCATTCAGCCATTGAGAAAGCTTTATCGGAGGATCTAGTTCTATATTGAAGCAAACACCTTCGTGATGCTGACTCTGGCTTACTTTTTCTAATTCTTCTTCCGACACTATTCGATATACTTTTTTCTGCGCGGCAAGTTTTTTCATAAGATCAGAAAATTGAGGAGCCACATTTTGAGTGAAGAAAGCTCGGATGATACTTGAAGATTTTTGCTTAGCAAATACCTTGCAAGCATTGATTCCATACACTTTTGAAAAGTGCCCATCGTCTCTCGGTTTGGAGCGAGAGTCTCTTTGCGGTTTTCCAATATTGAACTGTGGTTGTGTTTGTGATTTAGAAGGTTGATTTCTTTTTGAAGGATTTCTGGCTTTAAATGAATTACTTGTCTTCTTCTTTACCTGTGACATTAGGTCTTCTTTTTAAGTTTTGCGCAATAATCGCTCAAAATATATTCGTATTCTGAAATTTCTTTTACAATCGTCGTCGCGTATTTTTTTGAGGGTTCAACAAATTGATCGTGCATTGGCTTTACTTGCTTGAGGAATTGATTCTTTACACCTTCAGGCTTTCTTCCTCTTTCTTTTACATCACGTTCAAGCCTTCTTTCAAATCTTAACTCTTCTGGCGTATCAAAGAAAACCATATCATCAAAATGCTTCCTCACTTGCTCAGCATGAAATATTAAAATTCCATCCACAATAATGATAGGCCGTGGACGAATGTGGAGCTTATTTGGTCTCCGCGAGTGCGTAGCAAAGTCATAGATTGGAATATCCACGGCTTTGCCTTCTTTCAATTGAGCAATGTGTTCGCCCAAAAGATCAAAATCAATGCTTTCAGGATGATCAAAGTTTACAGATCCACCATCAAAATCAAACTTCTTAGAGTTATCAATATAGAAGTTATCTTGGTAAATGATCTCAGCCTTATCACCAAGAGCATCCAACAAGTCTCTCGCAAAATAAGTTTTCCCCGAGCCACTGCCTCCAGCGACTCCGAGAATATAGGGTCTAGTTCTCGTACTAGTAAGCACAGAATCTGACGGCCTACTTTGTTTGGTAAAGTCTGTCACCAGCGTCTCCTAAACCCGGAACCAAATATCCTGATTCGTTGATTTCTTTTTCAATATTCAATGTGTAAATGTCTACATCAGGATGAAAGTAATGAATTCTTTCTTTTGCATATTCACTCAAAAGAATCGTGAGAACTTTGATCTCTTTCACTTCATAACTTTTCAATCGATCAATCGCCGCCACCATCGTGTCCGCCGTTGAAACCAACGGATCACAAAGTATCGCCATACGACCTTTAATGTCTTCAGGCATTTTGAAGTAATACTCTACCGTGTTGTTGATGAACTTATCTCTATAGATTCCGATAAAGCCTGCCGAAGCAAAAGGGATAACCGTTAAAATGGAATCCAACATAGCATTCCCAGCTCTCATTACAGATACAATAACGGGAGCTTTTACGATTCTTTCTACTTTTGTTGCGGCAACAGGCGTTTCGATATCCACGCTCATGAACTCTTTCCAGTCTCTCATAGCTTCATAACCAAGATGCACACTGATCTCTTTCATGATTTCTCTAAATTCAACTGACTTTGTATTTTTGTCTCTCAAATATCCCAGCTTATGCTTCAGCAATGGATGATTGAGAACTATAACTTTGCCTTCCATAAATATTTTCCTTATCAATTTTTTGCTAACTAAAAGACTGTTCCATCACTTTTAATCATAATTGGTGGATCTCCACTGGGTCTTTTTTCTTGAGCCAGAAATCTTCCTGCCCACCAAGTTCCACCTTCCAATACTTTTGCTAATGGAAATTCTTGTGGAGTTTTCCCAATTGCTTTTTGAACAGCGTCACCAAAACGATCCAACAAATAAACCGTTAACGCTCTCCACTCAATGATAAGCTCCGAATCTGGTGACCAGGGTTTCTTGAAATTTTCTAGATCTTTCATTGTTACAAGGCCAGAATCAATCAAAAGTCCGCCATTGCGATATTCCGCTAGACCCGTGAGCCCCTCAACACCTGTGACCTCAACTCCTGCCTCCATGATGGGCTCAATCAATGAGTACGTCATCCATTGCGAAAGTTTATGGAATGGAATTAATGATTCAAAACTTCCTGCTTTTCCCAGTTGCGAATGTGACCAAACATCACCAAGGTTAATGCCATTTGCCTCTAGTCTCCCGGGCCAGATAGGTCCGAGTCCGTCAAGGACGGCCCTGAGCACGCCACTTGCCGGGATATCCTTACCATATTTAGCGATAAGATAATCAATAATGTTTCCCGGTCTTCCATCTTTAAAAATAGTTTTATTTTCTAAAGCTTTTGAAAGATTATTTAAAAGCAATACTCTTCCTTCGCCCCCGACGAGTGGATTTGTTTCTGAAACTTGAAAGGCTTCTTTTAAATCATTGATAGAAATGTTTTTGAGTCCTTCGCGATCAGCCCTCAATGTCTTTCTATCAGAACTCATTGTTCCTTTTAAAAACATGTAAAGACTCGCAACACCTAAGCCTTCCGATCTTGAGAAAGATTTATCCGATTCTTTTTCAAAAAACTTCCAGGCAGCGCCAGCACCTGCATCCAGGAGGACAGATGTGATCACTAGATCCAATTTTGTTCTCGCTTTTTCAAGCGCATCTAGTCTTGATAATGTTTCATCTAATCTTTTGACGCGATCAATTTTTCCAACTCTAAAGTGTCCCCACCTTGAATGAAATGGAATATCCATCAATGGGTAATTCTTTTTGATCACCTGAAGAACATAGTTTACCGTCGCATCCATTTTTTCTGGATGATAGATAAAGTGAGTTTTTCCCTCACGAGTTAAATCAAAAATTTTCTTTGTTCTTTCTCTAATAGCTTTAGGAGAAAGCAAAAAATCAATCTGTTCGTCTGTCAGTATTATTTTTTGATCAGAAAGCTTATTCAATTGGACGTCCTTTAACTTTTGACAATTCATCTTTTGATTTCTTTTTATCTTTAGTGAAATATCCAGCCGCTTTTTTTGCTTCCATTTCAACTTGTGCATCTTGAGGAATCAGCCAGTCCGGAATTGAAATTCTATTTACCACTTCAATACCACTACCAACAATGGCATCGTATTTCATATTGCTCATGGAATGAAGATTGTGAATTTTCTTAATTCCAAAGAATTGCAAGGTATCTGGCATTAGCTCTTGGAATCTCGCATCCTCAACTCCTGCGACACACTGTGTTCGTTGGAAGTAAGTTGCAGCAGAGTCTCCGCCCTCTTGCCTTTTTCTTGCATTATAAACCAGGAACTTTGTTACCTCTCCTAGAGCTCGGCCTTCTTTACGGAAATAAATAATAATGCCAACGCCTCCACGCTGAGCTGTTCTTGCTGCATCCTCAATTCCGTACATCAAATATGGTCTGCACGTGCAAATATCAGATCCGAATACATCAGAACCATTACATTCATCATGCACCCGGCAAGTGAGTTCCACTTTTTGATTGGCCAAGGCTTGCGGATCACCAAAGATATAAGCTGTCGTGCTGCCAATCGGTGGTAAGCAAACTTTTAAATCTCTTCTTGTGATAAGTTCTGGGTACATTCCACCAGTTTCTTCAAAGAGAATTTTTCTAAGCTCACCTTCTTCAATATTTAATCTTTTCGCGATACCAGGAAGATACCAAACTGGATCCAAAGCGACTTTAGTCACTTTAATGTCTTTGCTCTCGCGAATAATTTTTCCATCGATTTGTAAGCGACCTTTATCGATTGCTTCTGCAATTTCTGGAAGCATCAAATGCGCCTGCGTAACGGCAATCGTTGGACGGATATCATAACCTTGATCAAATAAAGTTTTAAAATGAACTTGCGGATCAAGCCCCCAAGGATCAATAGAAACCATCTTTGTAGGATCAAACCATTGTTCATAAGGTCCAATCTTCACCGGACTTTGTGTATTTTGTAGATCAGGTTTGTGCGTTGTTGAAAACTTCCCGCTAGCAATCGATAGCGCTCTGTAAACAGTATAACTTCCACTGTGAGTCCCAATAGCGTTTCTTGCACGCGCATTGGTGATCGACGCCACTACTGGGCCACGCTTGAGAGGGTCTTTATTTCCCCAATCAATTGGTAGAGTTTCTTTGTATTTTAAATTTGTATGTGAAGCCAAGATCACATGGCTTGATTTCTTTTTGAAATCTGTAAATTTATTTTCCTTCATCCTAATCTCCTAAAAGATCTTCTTAAGACATCCAATTACTGTCTGCCTGCATTTCCCATTTCGTTGTTATTTTTTTTACGTTGGACCAAAAGTCCAAACTGTAGGGCCCCGTGATATCACCGTGACCAAATTTTGAAGCATTCACGCCACCAAAAGAGAATGGCTCCCGAGGAACAGGAACCCCTACGTTCACACCAACCATTCCAGTAGAAGCTTCTCTAGATACTCTATCTGCAAGTGCTCCGTTTGTGGTGAAGACACTGCAAGCATTTCCGTAATCTACGCCATTTTCAATTTCCATAGCTTGAGTGATGTCTTTGCAATGAACAATGCTTAAGATCGGTCCGAATAATTCATGCGTGCTCGCTTCAGATCCCGTTGCCACCATATCCAAGATCGTTGGCCCAATCCAATTGCCGTGATCCATACCTGCCGGAGCTTTGGTTTTTCTACCGTCCAATAAAATTTTTGCTCCTGCCTTTTCAGCGCGGTCAATGGCACCTTTTAAAAATTCAACTTGATCCTTGGTGATGATTGCACCCATTGTGTTTCCAAGTTCAAGTGAGGCTGCTCTTTGCACAATTTTTTCGATATGCGATTTTACATCACCAACCGCAAGCAGCACGGAAGCGGCCATGCATCTTTGTCCGGCGCAGCCCGTGAAAGAATCGGAAATTCCAATTCCACTCAATTCCGTATTTGCATCTGGTAAAAGTACGATGTGATTTTTTGCTCCGCCTAATGCTAAAACTCTTTTTCCCAACTGAGTTCCTCTTTGATAGACAAGTTTTGCAATCTTCGTTGAACCAACAAATCCAATTGCCTTCACTTTGGGATGATCAATAATGGCATTCACTGTATCTCCACCACCATGAAGGACCGTGAGGATTCCATCGGGCAAACCTGCTTCTTTGAAACTACTTGCGATTTTAAATGCTGTGAGTGGTGTTTTTTCTGACGGCTTCCAGATATATGAATTTCCAAGAGCGATTGCGATTGGAATCGTCCACATCGGTACCATCGCTGGAAAATTAAATGGAGTGATGTTCGCAACAACACCTAAAGGTTCACGACGAAACTCGCACGTGACACCCTTTGACACTTCTACTTTTCCACCAAGATCTAAGTTTTGAATTGAAAGCGCGTACTCCAACACTTCAATCCCTTTCATTAGACCAGCCTTACCTTCTTCAAAGGTTTTTCCACTTTCTGAACTTTTTAAATGAGCGATCTCATCTTGGTCTCTAATTAAAATATTTCTGAAGTTAAATAAAATTTTACTGCGTTCCTTGATGGGGAGTTTTGCCCAAGATTTCTGCGCCACTTCCGCTGCATCGATGGCTTGGTCAATTTGTTTTTTTGTGGGAATACTGAATATCCCTATTTTTTTACCGTTATAGGGTGAGTTTACATTTTGCGTGCCCTGTTCGCCCAAAATCCAAGCACCCTTTATAAAGTTATGACAAATAATATTCTCTGGAATCTTTGGCTGCATTTCTTAAGTCTCCCTTTACATATGTCTGCGAATGAAAATCATAATTCAACCCCCAATTGAAATACTACTAAAGAGATGGTCTTGACACAGATAGGCACAACACATATTGCATGATTTTAAACAAAATCTGTGTATTATTAATATTTGCTTATCTTGGCTTACTTCTCATGGGAGATATTTTGCTAAACTGGAAAGATTTGTCTGTTTCTAAAAAACTATACTGCGTAGTAGGCATTATGGCGCTACTGATAGCGACTGAGCTATTCACTTTATTCTTCGCAATGAACACCCTTTCTGCAGTAAGATCATTTGTTGGCGGAGAAGGACTCTGGTCAAAAGCTCAGAAAACCGCAGTTCGTAATTTACAGAGTTATGCATTAACAAAAGATCATGATTACTATGACAAGTTTATAGAAAACCTAAAAGTTCCATTAGGCGATAGGCGTGCAAGATTAGAGCTAGAAAAGGAAAAATATGATCCTGAAGAAGTTCGCCAAGGGTTTCTGCAAGGCAGAATTCACCCGGACGATATCGACGGCCTTATTAATGTTATCCGAAGATTTCACAAAATTCCACACCTTCGCAGAGCCATAGAGGTTTGGAGAGAAGCCGATATTCTTATCGATGAATTCGTTAAAGCGGCCGAAGAACTCCATGCAAGCATTCAAAATAACGCTGATGCAGATATTGTTCAAGCCAAGCTGATTAAAATTTATGAAGTAGATACAAGATTGACGGAGGTTGAAGATCGGTTTTCATATATTCTTGGCGAAGGCTCTAGGTGGCTGGAAAAGCTCCTCATGCTTATGCTCATCTGTACGATCGTTATTGTTGAGGGTAGTGGTTTATTTTTAACATTTAAATTCAGTAAAAATTTAAATCGTACACTGGATGAATTGAATCACGTAGCTCAAGAAGTGGGAAAGAAAAATTTCAACGAAAAAGTTCCTGTAAGATCCAAAGATGAACTGGGACAACTTGCCTTAGCCATCAACAAAATGACTGAAGATTTAAAAAACAGTTTAGGTCTAAAAGACAAAGCTATAAGCGACAGTCATTTGAAAACTATTTTTATGGCAAATATGAGCCATGAAATTAGAACTCCGGTGGGAATTATTCTGGGATTCACGGAGCTTTTAAAAGACCCTCATATCACACAGCATGATCGCGATCACTACATCGACACTATTCATCGCACTAGTAATAATCTTTTAAGAATTATAAATGATATTTTAGATGTTTCGAGAGTTGAGTCCGGATATATTGAGGTTTCTGTAAGCAAATTTAAATTTGCCCCGTTTCTAAAAAATTTAGCTTCAATATTAGAAATTAAATCGCATGAAACTAAAAATAATATTATTTTTAAATCGAAAGGAAAGATTCCTGAGGAAATCATAACTGACGAAACAAGACTCCACCAAATTCTTCTCAATCTCGTGAATAATGCTCTGAAATTTACTGAAAAAGGAACTATTGAGGTGAGCTATTGGATAGAGTCTAAAAATTTACATTTTGAAGTTTCAGATACCGGGACAGGAATTGATCAAAAAGGAAAAGAAAAACTCTTTAGACTCTTCTCACAGGTGGACTCTGTTGCAACAAGAAAACCTGGCGGATCAGGACTTGGCTTAGTTCTTTCTAAACGTTTAGCTAATCTTCTGGGTGGAGATGTAATTTTGAAGTATAGCGAACCAAATAAAGGTTCCATATTCGCTTGTCAAATTAAGCTGCACGATAAAGAACATCATACACCAACTTATTTACAATCTCGAACTCTGACCAATGAAGATTTAGAAAATTTTAATGGAAAAAACATTTTAGTTGTAGAAGACAGTGTTGATAATCAGCTTTTGGTAAAAGTCTATTTGGTTAAAGTAAAAGCCAATGTTCACTTTGCAAGCAATGGGAACGAAGGGGTAGAGAAGGCGCTTTCTCTTAATCCCGATATTGTGTTGATGGATATTCAAATGCCTGTTAAGGATGGTTGTACAGCCACTCAAGAACTTAGAAATAAAGGTTTCAGCAAACCCATCATTGCTCTAACGGCAAATGCCATGAAAGAAGATCGGGAACGCTGTCTTCAAGCTGGATGCAATGACTATCTTACTAAGCCACTTGAGATAAATAGCTTGTATTTTGTTTTGTTGAAGCATTTAAAAAGTTAAAGTGGAAAAAGTTAATTAGTAAAAGTTAAAGTGGTAAAGTGGAAATCGTTTTCAAAATTTTAGTGTTTATTGCAGGATTCATAGATTCCATCGTTGGTGGAGGGGGGCTAATCACTCTTCCTGTTTTTACACTCTTAGTGGGTCCTGGGGCCGCGGCTGTCGCAACCAATAAAATTATTGCTACCGTTGCTACCGTTACAGCACTAATCGTTTATGCTAAAAATGGTCACCTCAAACTCAAATCTGCAACCCCATTTTTATTATCTGTTGGCGCGGGAACTTTTATTGGCTCAAAGCTTGCTTTGATTTTGCCTGTAGAAATATTTAAATATTTAGTCATCACTGTTTGCCCTATTTTTCTTTATGTCATTCTTAATAAAAAAACTTTCTTAAAAAATGAACAGCCAGATCCCCAAGCTTCAGAGCATTTCTACAAATTGATTTTTTCAGGGATCCTCTGCGGTATATATGACGGAGTACTGGGGCCTGGCGGTGGAACACTGATGTTACTTAGCCTTGTTATCTGGGCAAAACTTCCGTTGATGACCGCGATTGCATCTTCTAAGTTTGCAAATGCTATTTCTGCGACTACCGCACTTGCTAGTTTTGCTTTAAGTGGCGTGGTGAATTGGCCAGTAGGATTAAATTTAGCCGCGTTTGCCTTTGTTGGAGCATTGCTTGGTTCTAGTTTAGCTAGTAAGAGCGCCGAAAAAGTGGCTCGCCCCTTATTGGTGCTGGTGGTAATCGGCCTTATGATAAAACTCGTTTTAGAGTGATTTTCAAGAGAGGTCCCGCCATCATTGTCGTGACAAAGGACATGATGATTAAAATCGTAAAAATTTCTTTCGATAAAATCTGCACATCATAACCAATATTCAATACAATCAGGCTCATCAATCCTCTCGCATTCATTAAGGCACCCAGAGCAAATGCATCTTTCCAATTGGATCCTGTCAACTTTGCCATAATAGCAACTCCAAGAAGTTTTCCAAAAACTGCAAAAAGAATTATTATGATACATATAGACCAGAGAGTTGCACTCTGTACCGATGAAATATCCGTTCTCAATCCTGAAAAAGTAAAAAAGAGTGGAAGAAAAATTTTAGAGCTTACACTTCCAATTTTTTCGATGAATTTCGTTTTAAAAAATTCTGTACGAGAGAAAGCAATACCCAAAAGAAATGTGGCAATCATCAATATATGCAAAATATTTGAATTTTTTGAAACACCGATAAAAACTGCTAACACCAACCAGATGGTTATATCGTCCACCGCAGCACAAGTGATAGCCATAGTTCCAAGGGCGGTCTTCGTCATATTGTATTCTTGCAGAATTCTAATAAGAACTGGAAATGCAGTAATGCTCATTACAATTCCTACGAATAATGCAAAAGAAACAAAATCACTCTGAGGAGTTCTAAAATCATCATAGAATAGATATGCTGCCAATACTCCCAAAATAAATGGTACGATTATTCCAACGTGAGAAACTGCGATAGCTTGTTTGGCTTTATTTCTAATTAACCCAAGATCAACTTCAAGTCCGATCGTGAACATAAAGATGATCAAACCTATTTGACTTAAAATATGAAGATATTTAAAGGACTCTGGTGGGAAAATATAATTGTAACTCTCTGGAAAAAATAAACCAAAAATAGATTTACCCAGAAAAAGACCTGCAAGCATTTCGCCGACTACCCGAGGTTGTCCTATCTTCTTAAATAATGCAGCAAACAAGCGCGAAATAGCCAAAATTATTATAATCTGTAGCAGAATCGGAATTAAAAGTGTTTGCATCTTTTATAAGATAAAACGTAGTATACGCCCCTTGTCCACATAATCTTTTAAGACAAAAATGAGGGGTAAACATGAAGTCTCACTATAAGCTCATACTGGCATTGTTTCTTGGCGGTCTCCTTGGAACAGTTCTTCATAATTACTCACACCTTGAATGGCTAAATCAGATCAATAGCCATATTCTAAATCCTATTGGCCAAATCTTCTTAAGGCTGATTTTTATGGTTGTGGTGCCGCTGATTTTTTCAGCATTAGTGCTCGGAGTTTACGAATTGGGCCAAGCTCGCGGTCTCGGGCGAGTCGCAATGAAGACCATTATTTTTACAATCATCACAAGCACTGCATCTGTATTGATTGGGATTACTCTCGTGAATGTTTTTAAACCTGGCGAAGGATTAAAAATTGATCAATCCATAATTGAGCAAAATGCTTCGACTCTTCAAACGCTCAAAGAAAATGTAATGAAATCGAAACCATTTTCCCAAATCGTTGTAGATCTATTTACAAAAAATCCCATTGATTCTGCAGCAAGGGCTCTGGATGGTGAGATTGTAGCTCTTATGCTTTTTGCGCTTCTCTTTGGAATTGGGGTTATGCTCTCCTCACCCGTCGGGCAAAAAAATGTTCTGATTGAATTATTAGAAAGAGTTCTTCAAGCCTGTATGAAGATGGTTGAGCTTGCCATGAAGCTTGCTCCGCTAGCTGTTTTTGCTTTGGTATTTAATTCTGCCTATAAATTCGGATTTGATATTTTTAAATCATTACTATTTTATGTTTTCGTTGTGGTATTAGGATTGTTGATTCAACAGTTTGTGGTTTACACGGCGATTCTAAAAGCCTTCACTAATATTAAGCCCCTGGAATTTTACAAAAACTGCAGAGAGGTTTTCTTGTATGCATTTTCCACGGCTTCTTCCAACGCCACTTTACCTAGAACTTTAGAAACTGCAGAACACAAATTGAAACTTCCGCCTCAGATTGCGAGATTCGTTCTCACAGTAGGATCTACGGCCAATCAAAATGGAACCGCACTTTTTGAAGGAGTTACCGTTCTATTCTTAGCGCAAGTTTACGGTATTGAATTGGCGCTGGCTGAACAAGTCTTTGTAATCTTAATTTCGATCTTAGCTGGAATTGGGACTGCAGGTATTCCTGGAGGATCACTCCCCCCAATGATGATTTTACTTCAAGCTGTAGGGATTCCTCCTGAAGGTGTGGGAATTATTTTGGGTGTAGATAGATTGTTGGATATGTGTCGCACAACTATTAACGTCAGCGGCGATCTCGTAATCGCCGCAGCCGTATCCCATGAACCGATTAAAAAAGTTAAATTATCTGTATAGCGAACTGTATTCTGAAAATTCTTGCTCAAGCTCATTAAGATCGCTTTGAAGTTCAACGCGTTCTTCTTCCCATTTTCCTGCAGAAACTTTCGGAGCATCTTTTTCAAGATCTTCTTTTAAGTCTGCAATGTCTTCTCGCAGATCTTTGGCTTCGTTTCTAGCCTTGCGAGAATCATCAGCCTTAACTAGCTTCCCTCTTTTTTCGAGGTCTGTAATTTTTCTTGAAAGGTCTTCAAGTTTAGCTTGTGACCCCGAAATGAATTCATCTCTTCTTTCCGTCCATGTTTCGGATGGAGCACTGGTTGCGGCATTGTCGACACCGCTATTTGTACAAGCCACTAAAGGTAGTGATAAAATTGATAAGGCTAATAAAAACTTTTTCATAAACAAACTCCTTTTAAGTTAAATCTAAAGCCATCTAACTTGAGTTGAGTCGCACCCTCAATGTCTAAGTTGTTTAGATTTTTATACAAAAGCAGGACGGAGGTCCTGTCTTTTAATTTATGACTAATGTTTCACAACAATTGGTCGATAAATATTTATGGATTTAATTTATATAGTCAGCGATGACCCAATTCGAGGAAATCTTATCTATAACTTCTTAAGCGGAAGAGTGAAGTGTGCTTTGCTAAAGCCACATGATTACTTTTCTACGGCGCTGAAGGAAAACCCTTTGGTCTTTTTGTTTGTTTCAAATTCATTCGAATTTTTGAAAGCACAAACGACAGTGATCAGAGAAAATCCTCAATTCTATAATCACGGCATAATCTCGGTGATGAGTAATCCCTCAATGTCAGAACAAAAAGAACTTTTTGAATTGGGTAGCGATATGGTTCTTACTCAATACACAGAAATGGAAAGAATCTACTTAGAGTGTTATGCCCTCAATAGAAGAATCAATGGCTTCCAAAATTCAAGCGTGGTTCAATTCGGTCCCTATGTTATTGATTTTTTAAAACACGAGATTCAACATAACGGAAAATTTATTGAACTCGAACCTATCCACACAAGATTGATTAAGCTTTTCTTTGAACATCCAGATCAATTGGTTTCAAGAAAACACATGCAAGATGTAGTTTGGAAAGGACAAGAGATCTCACCAAGATCCATCGATGCTCAGATTTCTAAATTCAAAAAGAAATTTCCAGAGCTTGGTGAGATGATCGACAGCGTGTACGGACAAGGGTATGTTCTCCGTACAGCAGATAATAAGAAAAAAGTATCTTAATTTTTAGCAAAGTAATCGTCGATATTTATACAAACCGGATGCGGAAAGTCCAATCTACCGTCACCGTTTTTATCTTCAAGTGTTACATCTCGTAAATCCACCAAAGTTGCGCGTTTATCATGACCTATGCTCTTACCTAAGCCATAAACAACGTCCAAACGCAAATCAACTGTTTTACTGTTACTGTTTTTGGAAGATTGGTTTGCATAGCTCTTAGAATAATTGATATTTTCAAAACAAATTTTTTCGATGGCTCTTTTAAAATCATACTCAACTATAATACCAGTATTTGATTTAAAGCCAGGCAATGCACCATGTATTGTAGAATTATAATTTGCTTTTTTAACTTCCGTATTCTTTGGGCTAAATCCTTCCAAGAATAGTGTTTTTCTTTTTTTCGTAAACAAAATAACCCTATGAAATGAGATCGGAGAAAATTGATTGGTATAGGTTGAAGACAAAATGCTACCATCTTCTAAGTAAACTGAAACATCCATATTTGGGACAGCAGCTTCATTAATTATAATGCCATTTTGTTTTACTGTAGATTTCAAATCGAAGTATGCTTCCATTGAAGCTCTTGCACTAAACATTCTCTGCAGACTATAATCAAATTGGCCTTGAGTATAAAATTTTTCCAAACTTTCAATAATTGACGATATTTGAGTTCTTGGTGTTAAAGGCAAGGCGCGGATAGCGATCTCATGTATAATTATATAGCGCATAACACTGATCGCATTATCTTGTTTTAATAAACGAGAAATCACAGGTGAAGAAAAAATAACTTCTCCATTATTATTTTGAATAGCCATTTGAACTATTTCTTTATCAGTCTGCTGATCTTTATATCTATGATCAGCAATCAGAGGTAGATCCACTGCACATAAACTCCACTTAATAGAAGTGGCACTCTGATTAAAAGCTATCTCTGCTAATTTATAATCTTTATCTTGCTTCAATAAATCTAAAAATTGTAATGCTGAACGATAAGATTCAACGAACCATTTCGGACCATTTTCTGAATCTATTTTTTTAATTGAGTCACTAGGACATACATCTACAAGATTTACATTCAATCCTTTTGAGGGATTAGAATATACATCAATACCCTTCACAGGCTCCTTATATAAATCCAACGGAATCAAACTCCCACTAGAGTCCACTATTAAGTGGCCCCCGCCGCCCTGATCACTGCCTGAATAGATCGGTTTGCCTACGGTATTATTATTACCCGCATAACATGCTATGCCCATCAGAAAAACTATATTCATAATTAGAAAATTCATAAATCTCCTTCTCATGGCAAAAATGCCAATGAATTTTTATTAATTTTTTGTATCTTGTATTTTACTCAGAGGAAAAAGTTGTACGCATAACTTATAGACTTCTTTTCTGTTTCCAGATTCCATTGTTTTACAAAACTTTCTTCTAAAATCCTTAATCAATTTCTTTGCCTCTTCCATACGACCGGGATCAAAGCACATCGTAATAGCCGTAAAATCTCTCTCTTCAAACTTCGTACTTTCTAACTTATCCAATGCCAGATCCAAATTTTGTCTGTTCGCTTTCTTTAATGCAGCTGTGGCCACTGGTGAAATCGCGGCCACTTGTTCATTAGTTAAAGAGATTCTTTTACTTTTTGGGTCTACCTTGATTAAGTCTAAAGCTTGAAGCTTATTTAAAGAGTCCTTAACTGCCTTTAAAGAGATTCCCAATCTTTTAGATATCCAATCGGGACGAGATTGAAAACTTTTTGTTTCAATTAAACTGATAATGGCAAAGTGATGCCAATCAGAAATAACATCAAAGGTTGTCATCTCAAGAGATTTATATAAGTCAGGTTTGTTCGAGTTATTGCTTCCAAACACTTCACTAATCTGCTCTGATGTCACACTGAGACCATTCATGATCTTCAGAGCCATCTTACTTGTAATGCTTCTCTTGCCACCCAAAATTTCAGAAATAGCTGACTGCGGAATACCGACCTTTCTAGAAAAGGCTCTCATCGAATAACTTGAGTTGCGAGTTTTAGAATTCATAAACTCGGTCATCAGTATTTCTTTTAGCTTTTGCTCACCTAAAAACATATTTCTCTCCAATTTGGAGAGGTTATAAGTGAGATTTTAAAATTTAGAAATTTAAATTAGATCAAACTGATCTAAAATATAGATCGTGAAAATATGACATGACTTGATGTTTAAATAACTGATTATGAATTTTTTGATTTCAATATTAACTTCTTGGGCATTTCCAAGTGATCTTCATTTCCATTCCTGACGTCAACACAGGGTTGAAGTCGATATGGCTTTGACCATTTGCAGATAAGATTTGTGGATTTGTGAACTGCGGTGGAAATGGAGCTCCCTGAACCGCTTCTAGCTTAATTTCTGTTGGTACACAGTTGAATGTAAATCTGCTGATGCTTGTGTCTTGAATGTCAGTGCTGATAGCGCTCAAAATTGAAGTGTAATCACTAGAGTTTTTATTTCCAACGATACCACCAGAATCAACGCTTGATTTCAAATAGTGACAACCTACGTATTCTTGACCTGTTGTATTCCCAATTTGTGCATTCACACATGATGCAAAATTGAAATTTGCATAATCAAATCCACCTGGTAACCCAACGATAGAGTGAACTCTTGTTCTTTTGTTCAAAGCTCTCAACGCATTCAAAAGATCTTCTGGACGATCGTTACCCGCCTCGATTGGCATTCCGGCGAATCCGCCACCATTAGATCTTTCATCTTCATCCGAGATAATTACCACATGAAGTTGAGCATCTGCTCTAATAAAGCCATTTGAATTTGCTTTAATATTTCTAACTGCTGAGTAAATACCTCTCTCATCACCAGATACGATGGAAGGACAAGCCGATTGATTTTGAGAACAAGTATAAGATTCCGGTCTATACATTGTATTCTGAAAAAGTGCAGCCGCGTTTGGTGTATTCTTAGTAATATAGTAGATTTTATTTGCGCCATCAGTTGCGTACGTGAATACACCATTGCTATTCGTTGCTAAGAATGGAACCATTTTTCCGTCTCTGTAGTCTTGTGATCCACTTTTATTATCTGTAGTCACGATGGCAATTCTATAGTCTAAACCAGAAATTGAATTTAAAAAGCCTTGTAAGCGTTGAGAGATTTTAGCTTGCTCATCCAGCATTGTTCTGGAGTTATCATCTACGAATAAAATGTCTACTTTAGTGTTTGGATGAGAAACTTTTAAAAACTTTGTTAAAGTCTCACCGCTAGGCTCTGTAATACAACTGTCAGCTGCCGCACAATCTGAGCTTGGAGCATTACTGAACTTCACATCGGAGCATGAAACCGCTACCGATAATGACATAAAAACTGTTATTAGCATTTTTAAGTTCACGTTCCATCTCCATATTTAGGCGCATCTCGGGCGCTGGTTATCTACCCTTTCTATTCCAATATTTATGCCATGACGAAGATCTTCCAACCTATTGAATTCACTCAATTTTGGCCTTGGCCATAAAGCAGTTTGGAGCCACAATAAAGTGTTATTATTCTGTACAGCAATTTATTCATGGCAAAATACCTATCAAAATCAATAGTTTGGAATTTTTTTACGAATTCTTTAGACAATAACAATTTTCGTCCCTACCCTCATAGGTGAAAACATCAAGACAGATATGGGTGGAAGGTCTATGGCTAAAATATTCGGAATGACTGTACTTTTCTTCGGTTTACTGGCCGTAGTTACGACGTATAAGGACCTCTCGCCCTTCTGGTTCGACTCCACTCAAAGCCAACAGATAGAAACTCTTTGGAAGCAGGATATGGAGCTTCTAGTGCGTTCTAAATCCCTTCCGAAGGAGTGGATTGAAGTTTCAGAAATCAAATATTTCCCTCTCACAGAAACCACAAAAGACCTTCTCGCAAAGATCCGTCCTCCACTCGGTACGCACGATACCGGAAAATACCGAATGGAAGTGACCGTGGATGATTGGCTAGATAACGAAAATGGAAAATCAGATTACGGTCTTATGATTCAGTATCAACTTTTTGATATTGCCTCTCAAAATCTTATTTGGGAATTGGGTAGAACGCTAATTATGACTGATTCTAAAGTTAAAGAAAGAGCCATCAAAGATAAAACCGAAGTAAGAGAAGCCAAAGAAGCGACTACCGCTCCAGTTGGGCAAATTCCTTCGCGTGGTAAGACAAAATAACATCCGCACCCGCACGACGAATCGAAGTGAGAATCTCGGTCATCACTTTGTTTCCATCAATCCAACCTTTTTGCGCAGCCGCTTTTACCATCGCATATTCACCGCTCACATTGTAAGCCGCAATCGGAAGATCAAAGTTTTGTTTCAAATCAGAAATCACATCCAGATAAGATAGCGCAGGCTTTACCATTAAAAAGTCCGCACCCTCTTCCATATCTAGTCTTGCCTCTCTAAAAGCTTCGCGCTTGTTGGCATAATCCATCTGGTAAGTTTTTTTATCTCCAAACTTTGGCGCAGAATTCAAAGCATCTCTGAAAGGACCATAAAATCCCGAAGCATATTTTGCGGTGTAGGCCATAATAGAAACATTTTGAAATCCATTTTCATCCAGTGCTTGGCGAATGTAACCCACTCTTCCATCCATCATATCACTAGGAGCAATAATATCAGCTCCGCTTGCCGCTTGGGCCAACGCCATTTTCGCTAAAATCTCTAGAGTTTCATCGTTTAAAATTTGTCCGCCTCGCACCAAACCATCGTGACCATCAGTACTGTAAGGATCCATCGCTACATCCGTAATGATGCAAGCCTCGGGGAATTTTTGCTTGATGAGTTTTATAGTTTTTAAATAGGTCGACTGAGGATTAAAACTCTCTGTAGCCTTTTGATCTTTTAAATTTTCTTCCACACAAGGAAACAAAGCAAAGGAATTGAGACTTACTTCCAAGCAACTTTCAATTTCTTTCAAAAGTAATTCTGGTGAAAATCTAAAGATTCCCGGCATCGAATTGATTTCAACTTTATCATTTCCGTCTTTTAAAAATAACGGATAAATCAAATTTTTTGTCGAAAGATGAGTCTCACTCACCATGTCTCTGATCACGGCGGATTTTCTATTTCTGCGGGGTCTTTCAATCATCGCTCACTCACTCTCGTGTGCATCATAAATTCTTGTCTGGTTTTTTCGTCTTCTCGAAACTCACCACGTAAATCACATGTCAACGTTGTCGAGTTCACGTCTTCTACGCCTCTTGAGATTACGCAGTAGTGTTTGGCATCGATCATCACAGCAACATTTGGTGTGTCCAAAACATAACTCAAACAATCTGCGATTTGCTTGGTAAGCCTCTCTTGAACTTGCGGTCTTTGTGAAAAGTACTTGGCTACGCGGTTGATTTTCGAAAGGCCAATCACTCTTTTGTTTGGGATATAAGCAATATTCGCTTTTCCTTGAATGGTCACAAAGTGATGTTCACAAAAAGAAACAACATTCACATCTTTGATCACGATCATTTGATCGTATTGCATTTCATTTTCGATCACTGAGATTCTAGGAAAGTTTTCTTCTTTCAGTCCCGCAAAGATTTCGTTCACGTACATTTTGGCTACACGATGTGGACTTTTTTGAAGACTGTCGTTGGATAAATCCATACCCAAAGTTTCCATGATGGCTTGAAAGTGTCCGGTGATCTTTTCGATCTTGTCTGCATCCGACATCTTGGTGTCATGATATGGCGTGGGTCTTGTGTTTGCTAATATGTCTTTAGCGTCAAATTTGATTTCTTTTTCAATGGTTTTACTCATGAGTTTAATTACCTTTTTTCGAATACTTTTTCAGCTGAAATATATAGAGCGATGTGATATCAAATATGTCATGCAAACGTCAAAAGCAACTCTTAGCCAAATAAATTTACGTATCGGCCCCTACGAGCTCAAAGCTGTCCCCACGGGAGAGTTTGGTTTGGATGGCGGAGCAATGTTTGGAACGGTACCAAAAGTTCTGTGGTCTAAGACCAATCCTCCTGATGAAGCCAATAGAATTCCCATGGAGGCCCGGGCGCTTTTACTGAAGAGCAAAGATAGAAATATTTTGATCGATACCGGAAATGGTTCTGATTTTACAGAGAAGTATGGCGATAAAATGGGATCAAAATTTGCTGAGATGTACGCTGTCGATCCCAGCAAGGCTTCGTTATTGAAATCCCTCAAGCAGCATGGGTTAAGCCCAGAAGACATCACCGATGTGATTTTAACCCACCTCCATTTTGACCACGCAGGAGGGGCGACTTGCGCTAAAGACGGAAAAATTGTTCCGACTTTTCCTAAGGCAAAATATTATGTCCAAAAGAAGAATTTAGAAATAGCGAGAAATCCAAATATCCGCGAAAAAGCAAGTTATCTAAAACCCAACTTCGAACCCTTAGTGAAAGCTGGAGTTTTGAATTTGCTAGATGGTGATGTAGAAAATCTTTTTCCAAACGTGAGCGTGCTGGTGAGCAATGGCCACACCGAAGCTCAACAGATCGTAAAAGTTGCGGATGCCAATACCGGTATCCTCTATGCCGCTGATGTAATCCCGACAAGCACCCATATCCGATCTGCCTGGATTATGGGCTACGATCTTGACCCTTTAACCATTATCAAGGAAAAACGGGCTTTTTTAAAGGAAGCCGTCCAAAACAGCTGGTTCATTTACTTTGAACACGATCCCTACTGCGATTTATCCAGCGTTGAGGCCGAAAAAGATGACTTTAAAGCCAAAGAACGATTTCACTTATCTTGACAACCCCGGCCACTAAACATTAAAACATACTTTCCTTTTACGGATATTTTATCCTACGGTCCTGTAGCTCAGTTGGATAGAGCAACTGCCTTCTAAGCAGTAGGTCGCACGTTCGAGTCGTGCCGGGATCGCCATTTTTTGCGCCTGGGGTTAATCGTTGGTCACAGCACCGGCTTCCATATTGTCAGATACGATGATTCAGCATGTACTAAAGAGTGCTGATAAATTTCAAATTTTTAGAAAAATAATTCTATTTGGATCCCAAGCAAAAGGAACTGCTCACAAAAAATCTGATTATGATTTCGCTTTTGAACTGCTGAGTACAGATTCAGAGTCGCTATTAATGTGGGGACAACTCACCTCTATTCTAAATGAAAAAAAACCTAAGCTAAATAGCTTAGATTTAATTAGAATGGATCAAATATCTGATGAATTTAAAAATAATATTTTAAAAGACGGAATTGTTTTGTACAGTAGTTCCAATGACTAAATTACAACAATCCTTTAAAAACTTAGAAAGATCTTTCCAAAGCTTAAAAAGAGCAGTTGCCACACCTCCGATAGAGGAAAGAGATTACGCGGGCATTATTCAAAGTTTTGAATTTGTTTATGAGCTCACATGGCAAACTCTCAAAATATTACTTGAATCCAACGGAATCAAATCACCGTTTCCGAGAATTACTTTTGAGGAAGCCTTCAAAAGAGATTTGATAGAAGGAAATGAGGTTTGGAAACTCATTATGGATGCTCGGAACAAAACATCCCACACCTATGACCAAAAATTAGCAGTTTCTTTATGTAAGGAAATTACTGAAAACTATATAACCATTTTCGAAAAAACAATTGAGAAAGTAAAATCTCAATGCAGTTAAATTAATATACTAAATTCTATTTTTTCTTAGGTGGTATAGTATTGGCCCAATAGTTTTTAGGGAGATCACAATCATCTTTAAAGTAAGCTTTACATTTTTCTCCAACTTGCAAACGTATAAAAACCGAATTCGTCCATTTTACAAGTACAGGCGCAAGAGCTTTTTTTAAATCTTTACTTCTAAATTGTTCAGGTGGTGGCTCCTTACTTTCATCTGGACTAATGCCAACTATACGAACTGTTTTTGCGCCCTTCAATATCTGCTGATATTCTTTTTCTTCTTCTTTGCATAATGAACGATTCAACGGCCGTCGATAAAAAAAGTGGTAAACCTCTTTACCATCAAAAGCATCAATACTCATATAGTAGTTTTCAGATTTTGGATTACCCTTTGAACAATCAATTTTTAATTGATTCACAGAAGTTTCAACATCAATGAAATTCTCTGTTCGATTATGTACTTTTATGCTTGGATTTGTAGACGATCCATGACTTATTGTGCTTAATATCAATGTCAGTACAAAGACTGCGCATATGATCATTTTTTTTGTGCGCGCTGATCTTTGAGCCTCTTGTGGTACCCTCTCAATTTGGTCATAATCTCGTCGGATTTCTTGTCTTTGCCTAAAGCTTGTAAGATTCCCTTGTATTCTGCGGCACCCTCTTCCCATGTAATCTCCCTTTTGAGTCGATGTTCTGCTAAGTATTTTTTGTGATGGAGCCAGCGAATTCCGCCCCCTATATTGATGACGGGCTCTCTACTTTCCTCTATAGTCATTTCAATCAAGTGATTTCGCAATTCACCTTTTGGATCCTGAAGGATTTTTCGAGTATTTTCTGTTATTTGAATTAACCCTCGCGCTGAGCCATCTTTACTCTTCACATCTGGCGGCACTCGAAAGCTAGATTCGGTTGCGATAAGCGCTTTTACAAAATCTGGCGTGAGAGGGTTTTTAGGTTTCAACGTTTCATTCCAAAACTTTGTCCAACCTCCAATAAGTTCATCATATGCATTACCATTGGGAAAACTAAGCGAATCAGGAACAGGCATAGTATAAGAGTCTTGAATTAATTTATCGAAATGCTGTTTAGCTATTTCTCTAAGTTCATCTGCTGTATAAAATTCTGAACGACCGGAATTTATACGGCAATGACCGTGACGGGTGGTTGTTCTTTTAGGACCTTTATCACTTGGTGGGATAGTTAGTGGATGCGTACGGACCCAATGCTGTCCAATTGGGCACATTCTCCATGGATGACTTTTTGGGAAATTAGGTTCTTTAGAATTTTCTTCTTTTTTTCCTTCCGATTTGTCAGGCTTGGGTGAAAAAATCTTTTTCAAAGTCTCTTTGATAAATTGATTAAAGATTGTTCTACCGACTTTTTTCAAGTCATCAGAAAACGACATATACTATATTTCCTATTAAGTTCATTTTCTCTCGCTTCTTCAAACTATTCTTATTTAAATTTTATTAAATTTCAATATATTGAAAATAATTATGTCTATAGCTTATAAGAAACTTCCCACATAGAATATTTCATTATTGAAATGAACCCGAGCCTTGGAGAACGTAAAATATCTTTGATTTGATAGGTATCAAGCTTCCCAAGCTATTGATTTCTCCCAATTACACAGAATATAGCGCGTTAAATATAAACTTGATTGGAAAAGGATATCTTTTCTGAGATTGTTTTCAGGTTATTGAGTTTAAAAACCAAAGGGGGAAATTATGAAACACTTACTAGTACTGGCTCTAATCGCAGTATCAATTCTAAATGTAGCTAATGCAGGACCTGGTGATCTTGTAAATACTTATGAAGCAAATTATTTTAATCCAACAAAACCAGTTTCAGATATATCACCAGAAGCTTGGGCAAAAACGGGGAAAATCGTTTGGCACATGGAAGCTATTCCTGGGGACAGCGAAAACGTTGCTGTTTACCTCAGCGCAAAAACTGAAGGAAATGAAAATCCTGAGAAAGTTATCGTTTCTAAAGAAAGCGTTTATCGTTATTCATCAAAATCTACAGATGGTAAATACGTTTCTATCAACAGCGCTCCTAGCATGGACTGCTCTCAACTTCGTCCAGAGTATTTCTCTGACAAAGGCGTTGTTCAGGCGTTATTCCAAACTCCATATGGAGACGTGGCTTGGGTGAGCTCTACCGTTTGGACTCATCAAGATGCAGAATTATTTCACGTGAATGCTCTTAGCCCAGATGAAAATTGGGGCTGCAATTAAGTTTTAGATAAATTCGAATGATTTAAAAAAATGCCAATCATAATGATTGGCATTTTTTTTAATGAAACGAACAACAAAGCCTTAAAAAACAAAATCACTTTAACTATTATTCCTAAGTCCGCATTCCACAAGGTTGCTCTTATATTCTTAAGTCCTGATCTTGTGTCATTTTCTAAACACGGTGCCTAAAAGTCCGACAAGTATCTAACTCAAACTCTTAAGGTGGAGAGGGATATGAATCGTCGTGACTTTCTAAAATTATCTTCTGTTTCAGCAACTGTACTGGCCGTTGATCTTGCCTTACCCGAACATGCCTTTGCAAAAGATACCTACGATGTTCAGAAAAATGGATTCAGCATACTTCAAGGTTTAACGACTCAAACAACGACTCAGCTCACCGTGGACGTGCCAAAACAGATGAACGTTCATTACGAACTCATCCACACAAGTACGGGCAAATCCTATTCCCCACACTATCTCAAGCAAGCAACAAGAGATTCTTCAGATTGGAGAGTGGATAAACTCGCATACATCAACTTACCGTATCTGGGTGAGTTTATCTTTAGAGTTTTAGATGATAAGAAAAAAATATTAGACGAAAGAAATTTGGGCTTACTCGATATCGAAAAAAGAGACGCGCGTTTTGCAATGATGTCTTGCATGATGGACAGCAATAAAAATAAAGACGTTATTTGGCCAAGAGTAGAACAAGCAGACTGTGATCTTTTATTCTTTATCGGTGATCACGTCTACGGTGATATTTTAGCCACCTTCAACGGACCCGAACTCTTGTGGAGACGCTACATTGAAACTCGCCAAAAATTACCTTATTACCATTGGAAAAATTTAAAGCCCGCACTTGTGACATGGGATGATCATGATTACGGAGCAAACAACACCAACGGTAATTACAAACATAAAAATGATTCTCTGGATACTTTCAGAGCCTTCACCGCTCAAGATGATATTGTGAGTTCCTTTGAAAATGGCCCTGGAGTATCTAGTTTCTTCAGAGCCTTTGGACAAAAATTTTTACTCCTCGACAATCGCTATTTCAAGGGGCTTATGCACAATGGAATGAAGGGATTCTTAGGACAAGATCAAATGGACTGGGCATTCTCAAGATTAGTCACAGGCACTGAGCCCAATTGGATCATGGAGGGAAGTCAATTCTTTCAAGGCCAAAGAAAAGGAAACGAATGCTATATCCTAGATGCTCCTCAAGAATGTGAATTATTTAGAAAGAAAATTTCACAACTCAACTCACCTTCCGTATTTGCCGCGGGCGATGTGCACTTTACTGAGGTCAATAAATTGCCTAAAGATTACTTTGGTTACAACACAGTAGAGATTACAAGTAGTAGCCTTCATTCTATGGCAAAGAGCTCGCTGCCAAAAAATCCAACTCGTTTGTATGGAGAAGGAGCTGAGAATTTTGTGGTGATTGATTTGGTCCCAACTCAATACGAATTATCTTTTGCATATCAAGACGTGACCGCAAAAAAAGTGAGCTTTAAAGGATCTTTCGGAATTTAAAGATTTTTATTTTTTAAATGCTACTCAATAGAGTTCACCACGTTATAATCAGCAAAAAAACTTTCTACAGTTTCAACCTTTACTAAAACGATTTCGTTATTTTGTGTTTTCTCTTGAATATTCAGGACTGCTCGCCTACAGAAAGGACCTTTTTTAAAATCGAATTCTTTTTTTCCTATACTGACAACATGTCTATTCGCACCCTGATGGTAGCAAGAAATAGAAGCAATAACCTTCTTACGGAAATACAAAAGAAAAACATTATCATCTTCGCTTGTAGCCTGAGAAATACCATCCACTTGGATCTCTTCTATTTTATCCTCAGCAAAAGCAGGATTTTGAAAATCCACGGTACAAATCGCGGTGCAAACCATAATGATCATTATTTTACTTAAAAATACCTTTTTCAAAGTTATCTCGCCTATGTATAGTTAATTATCACAGTGGCGTAGAACGGCATAAAAAGAGCTACAATAATCAATTTAAATAAAATTGAATCGCCAGAAAAAGTAAAATGCAAGACTTGGGCCGATGAAAAAAGCCAATCCCAATATATTTGATCTAATGGATTTTAAGCGAACAGTTTTTGTTTGAATTCTTAATCCAAGTCCATGTAAAGTCCTCATGAATTAAGGTGGGGACCTTGAAAACAATATTAATAATTCTAGTGGCTTTCACGCTACCTATGCACTTATGGACAATCCAGAGTTATGCATGGGATCCTACTCCTCTGTGGTCGGAGAATAGACCTACGCCTGTCGACGGTCTTTCAAACCCTTTTAATCTTGATACAAATGAACTTGCTAGACAAAATTTGCAAGGCCGAAAACATGCGTTGAGCTATCCGGTAACAGCAACTGGAATTCTGCTTCCCTACTACCCTATAAAAACCATTTTAGAATCTGACACCGAAAATCCAATCAAAAAAATTCTATACAAATTTATCAAAGGTGTTGCCGAGGTAAAAAGTTTTGATGATATGAATCGATGGTTAGGCCTCAATACCTATCCTTCAGAAGTGGGTGAAGGTGCCTATATGGTCCCTCGTCCTGACAATATTTTAGAAGAACGTATGGGATTTACTCTCATGCAAAGAAACAATGCTCTGGGCTTTACTCATTCTTGCGCCGCTTGCCACAGCAATAATCTCTTTGGCAAAAAAATCATTGGACTTACAAATAGATTTCCTAGGGCAAATGATTATTTTGTGAAAGGTAAAAAGGCATTTCACGCCATCAACGAAATCACCTTCAGTATGGTGAGCAATCCTACAAAAGCTGAACTCAATATGATAAGAGAAACAAAAAACAATTTAAAGTTTCTCGAAGCAAGAAATCCTGTTTTGCTCGGTCTTGATACCTCTCTTGCCCATGTGGCAATTTCTTTAAGCCGTAGAGCCAAAAATGAATATGCAGATAAGAATCTTGCCAATGCATTATTTCCTAGAGCCGAACCACTAAGAACCTTTGTTGCTGATTCCAAACCCGCAGTTTGGTGGAATGTAAAATACAAAAACAAATGGTTATTGGATGGATCTGTCGTTGCAGGAAATCCAATTCTTACAAATATCCTCTGGAATGAAATTGGCAGAGGATCAAATCTTCGCATTTTAGAAAATTGGTTGAATAATAATAAAAATATTGTAGACGAACTAACAACTGCAGTCTTTGCAAGTGAAGCTCCTCGCATGACAGATTTCTTTGATGATCAACGTTTTGATCTTCAAAAAGCAATTCAAGGTCAACGCGCATTTGAGACTGCAAAGTGCGCAAGATGCCATGGCACCTATAAAAAAGCCTGGGATCTTCCTCCTGAAGATTTGGCAAAACTTTCTTGGAAGGATAAATTCAAAACCACAGAAGTTCATTACCCCGAAGACACTTTAGTTCGAAATGTAGGAACCGATCCAAATCGCTGGAAAGGCATGGCTTCCCTTGAGCAATTGAATGACTTAGCCATTTCAAAAAACAACGGGATTAAGGTTAAACTTCAAGAAGGTTACGTTCCTCCTCCTCTCGTGGGAATCTGGGCAAGATGGCCGTACCTCCACAATAACTCCATTCCAAATCTTTGCGCTCTCATGACTCCTCCCGAGTTAAGACCTCCCAGCTATTATTCAGGTGAATCTATCAGCACAGAAACGGATTTTGATTTTGAATGCAATGGCTATCCATTGGGCGAAAAAACTCCAAAAAATTGGAAAAAGAAAGCCTTTCTTTACGATACAAAGAGAGTCGGATTATCCAATAGCGGGCACTACAAAAAAATCTTTCAAGATGAACACGGCAGTGAAATCCTGACTGTAGACGATAAAAAAGCTCTCATTCACTTCCTTCAGACTCTATAAAACCACTTTAAGATATATTTTTTGACATTATTGTACTTTTGAATATGATTTAAGCATGAGAATCAAATCTACACTCTTAATGCTTGGGCTATTCGTCGGACTATTTTCACTCACTTTTTCTAACTTTTCATTTGCCACAGAAGATGAAGATTTAGAAATCATACCCCGAAGCAGCTATGATCGTTCTTTTATTTCTCCGCTCACTCCCGCAGAAATCTATACAAGAACCCAATCTGTTTTAGAGTACTACAATTCTCCTGTTTTATCGACTGGCCAAGAGGAGCTCGTTAAGATGAATAACCTCCAAAGTTATTCCAATATTCAAAAACTTTTAAAGTATTTTGATAAGCAAAATACTTTCGACAAACTCTTTACACTCTCCTCAAACGAACTTAAAGGTTTCGAAGATTTCAATGGAAAAACAAAACAAACTCTAAACATCAAACTCAATCCAACAGCCGCACCGACAACTTTCCAGCGCCTAGGAACACCAAGCTCACCTCTACGTGGGCTCCGAGTAGCTATTGACCCGGGCCATATGGGTGAATCTCAATGGGATGAAATGACTGGAAAGTATGTTAAACATCAAGGAAAATACCTGAGCGAAGGAGTCATGGCACTACAGACTTCTTTACTTTTACAAAGCGAGCTCAAAGCATTAGGGGCCGAAGTTGAGCTGACTAGAATGGGAATGGTTCCGGTCACGGAGATGAAGTATGAAGACTTGCCTGTAACAAAGTTTGCAAAAACCGAGCTTCTCGAACATGTTTACTCACCTTGGTTTCTAAAGCTTCTTTCAAGCGGTACAGGAAGCGTGCTTCATAAAGCTTTTGATCAGAACGCTGATAGAAAAAAACTTTGGTCAGATACTTCTCGCTACAATTACTTCATCCTGAAAGAAGATCTTTGGGCAAGAGCTGATAAGATCAATAATTTTAAACCCGACATAGTTCTCATCATTCACTATGACGTGTTACCAAACAGCGGAGATGGGCACGCCGTAAACCCTCAAGCCCCAAATCAAACAAAAATTTATGTTGCAGGCTCTTACTTTGATATCGAATTTGGCTCTAGAAAAGCCCGAAAACAATTTGCCAAAAAACTCTTGGACCAAAATCAATGGAACGAGTCTATTAACTTGAGTAGAAATATTCTTGATCAATTCAATTCTCAAATGGGCTTGAGCTATCCGAGTGGCTCCGAAGGCAGCATTCCTGTCGCACCAGGAATTTTTGCTAGAAACCTAACTCTTCCGAGATTCCTAGAAGCTCCTGCAGTGGCATATCTAGAGTGTTTGTTCTATAACCGCCCCCAAGAGTTCTCTGCATTTACAAATACTAAATATCCGATGATTATCAATGGCGTAAACTACCCTTATTCAGATCGCTTAAAACAAGTGGTTAGCTCTATTAAAGCTGGCGTAGTCAATTACGTTAACAATATCGAAAGTTCCCTGTAAAAAATATTGTAATTCATCTTGAGTCTTTTCATATGTAGTAAGACATGATTCTATGCTTTGCAAATGCATAGAATCTTACTTATTTTAATTTTTCCTATTTTAGCCTACTCTCAAGATTATCAACTTGTGACTGGGAAAACTTGCGATGGTTATCCTCAAATTTCTGTTGGAAGCATTCCTGGAAGCTGCATCGGCCTCGTAGCCTCATCGCAGCTCAAAGACAAAAATGGAGAGACCTTAAAGTTCCCAAGAAAAATTATAGAATTAAAACCTAATTTATTTTTAATTTCAGACATGGGGGGATGGGAACCACCCTTTCAAGGAAAAATCTGGCTACTAGATTCATCTCAAAATAAACTTACTAAGTTAATTGATAAACTCACCTTACCACACGGACTTGCCATCGGCCCTGATGGAATGATCTATGTCGGCGAAATGGGATTGATTTTTAAGTTTGACCCGAACTCACCAAAGCCAAGCCAAACTTGCCAAACTGTAATTCACAATCTCCCGTCTACAGTGCTTCGAACAAAAGGCAATCCTTGCATAGATGAGAAAGTTTCCAAAGCAACACAGGAAATCAGCCATCCCTTAGTGAGTTTTACTTTTTCAAAGAATCCCAGCACAGCAGGAAACCTAATTGTGAATAGTGGGAGCTCTTCCGACAATTGCACAGACAAATCTGGAAAAATCAAAGTCGACTCACAGGGAAGATGTTCTGAGATGGAAGGATCAAATCCTGGCGCGTCAGTAAGAGAATACGAATATCTAGGCAATGGAAATTGGAATCCAAATTTTAGAATTTTAGCTCGCGGCCTTAGGAACTCCATGGTTCTTGTGTCGCATGAATCTGGAAATATAATTCAAATGGAAAACTCCATGGACTTCCCCGATGCAAAAGAACCTTTTGAAGAAATAAATATCTTAAAAGAAGCACGTCATTATGGATGGCCTTATTGTTTTAACTTCAAAGGTCAAAACCCAATTTACAATTTATTCTTCAAGTGCGATGGAACAAATAAAAGCTATGAAGAACCTTATGCCCTTATACCGCCGCACACCGCTCCTCTGGATGGTTTGTATTATTCAGGAAATATGTTTCCAGAATTACAGAATACCTTACTTGTGAGCTGGCACGGCTATCGTGGTACAGGACAAAGAATTGTATCATACCCCACAAATACGGATGGATTGCCGTATGTTTCGCAAGATACATTTTACTACAATAGCTACAATCCAAAAACCGATAAAACACAAAAAATTCAAGCCAATCCTGCTGGTGGACTTGTTAGAACCGCTTCTTATACAGAGGTTGTATTTGATTGGTACAAAGTACCGAACTTACGGCCAATAGGTGCTCCAGTTGGCCTGACTGTCGCAAGTGATGGAGCCATTTGGGTAGTTGAAGATAAAAACAAAACCATCTTAAGAATTGCCAAGGGAAAAAGTTCTAATGACAATGGATCAAATCAAAATTCCAGCACATTAGACGAAAAGAAATTCAACGATTCTGTATTTATGGCTAGATGGTCAAAAATCCAAAAAAATATTTTAACTCCGCAATGTGCTACTTGCCATAACCAAGTTCAGAATCAAAACGGCAAAGAACTTATTAAGGAACTAGTTTCTTCGGGCTGGATGAATCCTGGAAATTCATCTGAAAGTTTAATTGTAAAACGCTTAAAAGGTGGAGAAATGCGATTGATGCCTCCACAAGGCCCGCTTCAAACTAGGGATATTCAAGCTATCGAACAATTTATCGATGATCTGGATTAATTCTTAGACTTGACTCTTATTGCTTTAAATTTCATTCTTTAAAGCAATGAAACAATTTGCATTGGCATTATCTTTACTACTTACAACTTCTTTGCATGCGGAAGAAAGCGAAAAGTCATCGCAGATTACTCCTTCGCAAGAAGAAAAATTTGCAGCCATAGTCCAATATACGAATGGTAAAACTGAATTGGATTTCAAAGATCTTATAACTTTCGACAAAACAATCGAGGTTCCTAAGAATGCCAATATCAAGGTGGTCACACAAAAAAGATGTGTAGCTGTATTTTATGAAAATACGAAGTTGCAATCTCCTACTGACAAAGTTTCTCCGTGGAAAATTTTATCTGGAAATGTAAGGTGGATCTGCCCAGAAGATCGGGTCGAACGTATAGTTTACAAAGACACAGAAATCCAAGTACAGAATGGAGAATTTCTTTTGCTGGGAAATCAACTCACCGCAATTCGAGATAACGTTCGTTATGATGGAAAAGATTTAAAGCTCGAAACTATTTATGTCTATAAGAATGGAAAATGGCTTTCTCTCAAGGAACAACCAGATCCTTATGACCTATGGAAAAAACATGATAAATTCCCTCCTCCACTTGAGAGTACGAGATTAAAAATGGAAAAACCAATTGATCCTTACGTCACAAGAGTATTCTTAAATGTTGCTCCTGTGGGCATTGCAGGATTCTATCACCATGAATTAGAAAATACTGTGAGTGAGTTTGATATGGACACTCATGCGTTCAGACTTGGCACAAATTTTCCTTGGAGAGGTAAATCTATATTTACATTTCTAGAATTCAATCAAGGTGAATCAAAGGACAATAAAAATCAGTCCATGGGGCCTCCTCCTATTGGTTTCAGATCTATTCGCTTTGAGGCCTTCACTCTTGGATTGGGGCTAAGACATAGTCACGTAAGTAGTTCATCCTACTATTACTACTTAGGACTCACAAGACAGCGTGTAGAGTTTCACTTAAGGCCAGAGAGTTCCTCTTTTTATGATGGGGAGATTGAATATCCTTACAACATTACTGTTGGAGGCGGATATCAAAAAATATTCTGGGCAAAGAATTGGATTTCACTCGTGATTGGAGTGGATTTAAAACTGATTCAAAGTTTATCTCAAGGAAAAGTTGAATACTTTAATCAGCCCTTTTCAGAAACCAAGGATCCACGTAGCACGATCACCGAATATGCTGGCTTTTTATACCTCGGCCCGACATTTAACTTTTAGAGAATTCAACTTCTAGAATTCATTCTTAATATCTTTTAGATCACCAGGAATTTCATCCGTAGGCGGAATCCATTTCTCTGGTTCGCCCAAGATAGCTACAGCTTCTGTAGATTTAAACTCTATATCTTCCTTCACAAGAGGTGAAGTTTGTCTGATTTGAATAATCGTTTCTTTTTCAATAGGTTTTACTATTAAGATTGGTGTAGCTAATTCTTTCGAAACTACATCCTGTAAAGACTCTTGTGTTTCTGCTTTTGTAACTTTATCGGCAATCGCAACATCAACTTGCTCTCCGCCTTTAACAATAACTTTATTCTTAGTTTTTATCTGCTCGACTTCCACTTCGCCCTTGAGAGTTGCCTGTTTTGTTATTTCTTTATTTGGATCGTAACCGACATAAAAATCTGTACCTCTGACTCCAACTACAGCACTCGGAGTTTTCACTTTGAATTGCGTCTGGTTATCTTTACTTTTCTGTTCATTCTTTTTTCCATCAAAGAAAGTTCTCATCTTTCCATAAGTCAAATTGAGTAGGCTTGGAGTTTGTGAACCCTTAACAACTTTAGCTATGGATATTCTAGAGTTAGGACTCAAAGTGATTAGACCGTTTGCCAATTTTACCTTTGCTCTTGATCCAGCTTGAGTCACAAGAACATCTGTACAGAGAATTGAATAAGGCGCTTCAATACGGATGGCCACACGATTTAGGTCTTCGCCAGCTTGAGCACGTAGAACTTCAACCTTCCCGGTAATTTGAATTACTTCACCACATACTTTGGATGCATAGGCGTTTTGAGAAACAAAAAATAAAAATAGATTTAAGACGCAAAAAAACCTCATACACTATCTCCTCGTGAGTATTGTATAAGGTTTTATCTTTACTGACGATTAAACGTTTGTCTACTTAGATACAACGAACTGATTGTCCTTCAGTACCTAGTGCACCATATGGTCCATTGCTGTTCATTTGTAAAGTCCAACCTGAACACTGCTGTGGGTAATCACAACGAACTGGCTGACCTTGATAGAAGTAGATACCTTGACATGATTGTGATTGGCCGTATTGCCCGTTCCCAGCATTATTACAATTTGGATTGTAATAAGTAGAACCATTACCGTACTGACCTTGGTTGTTCTGGCTATAACATTGGTTATTATTGCTATTGCTGTCTTTAGAACTCTTGCTACAGTTAACTAAGAACAGTAAGCAGGGTAACAACATTAGTACTTTTGCAAATCTGATCAAATTGTAGTTTTTCATAATCTCTCTCTTTGTTTTATTAAACTTACACAACCTATTAGAGCAAGCCTTGAGCCAACTCAGGACAATTTTAAATTTAATAAATACCAGTAAAATCAATATGTTGAATAAGTGAGAATATTAGGTTTATCCCTAGAGCCAGCTCAGAACGTAAATTGTCATTCAGCTGTTAAAGTTATACACCTTAGTTGCTCGGTCTATTTTTGAAGTTCTGAGTTGATGAGGGCTGTGATATCGGAAGCTGTCCAATTGATTGAGCCTGATATCTTCTTAATAAGCTTTCTATCTTTATTTAATATATAGGACTCAGGAAGCTTAAAAGTCCCAAAGCTTTCGGCTAGCATATAGTTAGGGTCTTTTAACATGTATATATTAGGATTAGAGGTATCGTAGTTTTTTAAAAAGTCCATCATAGCCTTTTGATCATTATCTAACGAAAGTGCTACTAAGGCCACTTGCCCACTGGCTTGATCGATTAGCTTAAGTAAAGAGGGAATTTCTTCAACGCAAGGTCCACACCATGAAGCCCAGAAATTTATGATGATTACTTTTTGATTTAATTGAGAGAGTTTAAAAATAGAATCATTGATCGTTGGCGCCTGAAAGTCTTGAAGACCTGCATTCATCATCTCTTCAATTTTTCCAGTTTGATTTTGAATGCTCTCTAACTCGGGACTATTATCACTGAGAATTGCGCGATAGATAAAATAAAAAACGCCCAAGATTATGAATACAAAAAACAGTGTTGCTATCTTTTTACTCTTCATCGGGCGTCTTTAATCCTTATATTCAAATATTTACTATTTAAACTTCGGAATTACTTCTTAGCAACTTTTGCTTTTTTTGCAGGCTTTGCTGCTTTTGCTTTCTTAGCTGGTTTCTTTGCAGCGGCTTTCTCTTTAGTTCCTTCAGTTGTAGCTGCTGGAAGCTCATAATCAACCCATTCAATAAGCGCCATTTCAGCCATATCACCGGGTCTGTTGCCAAGTTTCATGATACGTGTGTATCCACCTGGTCTTGATTTAAATCTTGGAGATAAATCATCCATAATTGCTTTTGCTGTGTCTTTGCAATTTAATCTAGAAATTAAAAGTCTTCTTGAATTCAAGTCACCTTTTTTACCAAGTGTAACTGCTCTTTCAACGTGTCTTTTTAATTCTTTTGCTTTTGCAACAGTAGTTTTGATTCTACCGTGTTCAACAAGAGAAATCGTAAGTGAACGAAGAAGTGCTCTTCTTGCATCTGAACTTCTACCTAAATGTGCCGTGGCCGCCTTATGTCTCATGACAATTCCTACCTAATACAGTGCTCACTGGTGTAAGCACTAGTTGATAATTATTACTAGTTCGTTTTTCTTGGTTGATCTGGATCCCAGCCTTGTGGAGGCCAGCCGTCGATTTTCATACCAAGTGATAATCCCATTTCAGAAAGAAGTTCTTTAATTTCATTTAAAGATTTTCTACCGAAGTTTTTTGTTTTCAACATTTCTGCTTCAGATCTAGTTACCAATTCACCGATATATCTGATGTTTGCGTTCTTTAAGCAGTTCGCACTTCTTACTGAAAGTTCTAAATCATCAACTGATCTAAAGAGATTTTCGTTAAGCTTAGGTGAAGATGTTGTTTCTTGACCTTCTTCAGGCTCAACAGATTCATCAAAATTGATGAACACTTGAAGTTGTTCTTTCATGATTTTTGAACTGAGTGAAAGAGCTTCTTCAGGCTTGATTGATCCATCTGTCCAAACCTCAAGAGTTAAAGCATCGTAGTCAGTTCTTTGACCAACACGAGCATTTGCCACATTGTAGTTTACTCTCTTGATTGGAGAGAAAAGGCTATCCACCGGAATAAATCCAACTGGGAAACCTTTTGAATGAGCTTCTGCAGGAACATATCCACGACCGAAGTTCACGATGATTTCAGCATCGATCTTACCATTAGCACCAACTGTGCAAATGTGTTGATCTGGATTCAAGATTTCAAGACCATCCACTAACTGCATGTCTCCAGCAGTGATCGTGCAAGGACCTTGTTTTTGAATTCTAACTGTCTTTTGTTCAGAATCGAATTGTTTGAAACGAACTTGTTTCAGGTTCAAAATGATGTCTGTTACGTCTTCCATTACATCAGGAATCGTAGAGAATTCATGTAGAACGCCTTCGAATCTTGCTGCAGAAACTGCAGATCCCATCATTGAACTTAAAAGGATTCTTCTAAGTGAGTTACCGATAGTAACTCCGTATCCTTTTTCAAGTGGACGGATCACAAATTTACCGTAAGTAGCTCTCAATGTGTCTTTATCCACATCGAAGCTTTTTGGTTTAATGAGATCTCTCCAGAACTTGTAATAGTATTCTTGCATTTTAAAAACTCCCTATGGCCTAAATGAACAATAATCAAAAATAAATAAATCAAAAATCCGCTAGTAACAGTGCCCTCTAGATAAGAGCACTAAGATTAAACTCTTCTTCTCTTTGGAGGACGACAACCGTTGTGAGGCACTCCAGTCACATCTTTGATTGTAGAAACTCTGATACCAGCAGCACCTACAGCTCTGATTGCAGTTTCTCTACCAGCTCCCGGTCCGCTAACGAAAACATCAACAGATTTTAGACCGTGCTCAAGAGCTTTCTTACAAGCATCTTCAGCAGTCAATTGAGCTGCATATGGAGTTCCTTTTCTGCTTCCTTTGAAACCTAACATTCCACCAGTAGACCATGAAACCGTATTTCCACCAGTGTCAGTGATCGTAACGATAGTGTTACCGAAACCTGCAAAAATATAGCAACGTCCTACGGAAACGTTCTTTTTAACTTTTTTCTTTACCGGCTTATTCTTTGCTTCGGCTTTTTGTGTATTCTCAGACATTTAAATTAACTCCTCTGGTCTTCAGCGCTCTCTGTGAAGAGCACTAACTCTTATCTTTAGCTATTAAACAGCTTTTTTCTTGTTAGCCACAGTCTTACGTGGACCTTTTCTTGTTCTTGTATTTGTTTTAGTTCTTTGACCACGTACTGGAAGACCTTTTCTATGTCTCATTCCACGGTAACATCCTAAATCCATCAATCTCTTGATTGAAAGAGAAACGTCTTTTCTCAAGTCCCCTTCAACTTTCATATCTCTATCTAAAATTTCACGAATTTTAGCTACGTCAGCGTCAGTCAATGTATCCGTTCTTAAAGACGGAGCGAATCCAGCCTCTTTACAGATTTTTGAAGCAGTCACACGGCCAATTCCGTAGATGTATGTTAATGCAATTTCAATTCTTTTGTTTCTTGGTAAATCAACACCTGAAATACGTGCCATTTTTTATCCCTGCCTTTGCTTATGCTTTGGATTTTCGCAAATAACTCTAATAGTGCCTTGACGACGAATCATCTTGCACTTCTTGCAAATTCTCTTAACTGACGCTCGAACCTTCATAATAAATTCCTCTGGTCATACTTTCATTTAAATATATTTAATAGACAAATGACCGCAAACTTTACCTGCGGGACTTACACCTGTCTAGTGGTTTTGTTACTATTTTTCTAATTCTTGTATAATTCGCTTGTAAATCTCTTCTTGGCTACCTAATCCATCGATGGATTTAAATAGGCCCATTCTCTTATAAAAATCTTTCAAAGGAGCTGTATTTACCTCATAAACATCCAGCCTCTTAGCAATGACGTCTTCCTTATCGTCAGGCCTTTGAACCACTTCACCGCCACAATTGTCACACTTTCCTGCAACCTTTGTAGGGAAAGAGTCCACATGGTAGGTAGCCCCGCAGTTTTTACATACGCGACGACCTATAAGTCGACTCTTTAAATTATCTTGCGACACTTCCAGAAACAGCGCAACTCCGACAGTTCTATTTAACCCTTTCAGAAGGTCATTTAGGGCCTCAGCCTGCTTAATGTTTCTTGGAAAACCATCCAAAATAAACTTCTTATCCTGATTCTTTTCCAAAACCTCTTTAATGAGATTAATAGTTAGAATATCAGGCACCAAATTTCCAGCGTCGATAAAGCTTTTTGCTTCAAGGCCGAGGGGTGTTTGGGCTTTTATTGCGTTCCTAAACAAATCGCCTGAACTGATTTGCTTATATCCTTTTTTATCGACAAGTAGTGCCGACTGAGTTCCTTTGCCAGATCCAGGGGCACCGAAAATCAAAAGGTTCAATATTGTACCCTCCTACCTCTAATTTTAGTTCCTTTAAGGAAACTCTCATATTTTTGAGAGATAAGGTAAGATTGAATTTGTTGAGTTGTATCTAAAGCAACACCAACAACGATCAATAAACTTGTTCCACCAAATTGGAAAGGAATACCTGTGTAATTAGAAATCAATGTCGGCATGATACAAATAGCACTGATGTACATCGCGCCACCCACGTTGATTCTGTTTAAAACTTTCATGATATATTCAGAGGTTGAAGTTCCAGAACGAATTCCTGGAATAAATCCACCATTCTTCTTCAAGTTCTCTGCTACATCACTAGGATTAAATACTACTTCTGTATAGAAGAAACAGAAGAATGTGATCAATCCAACAAATGCGATGTTAAACAAAGGACCTTGAAACGATAATGAATCACGCAGATTAATCAACCATGGTGCTTGGCTAAACTGTGCAATTGTCGCAGGGAACATCAATAAGCTTGAAGCAAAGATCGGAGGAATAACTCCAGAGAAGTTCAGCTTCAATGGAAGATAATTCGTGTTCGATGACATTTGCGTTCTACCCGCTTGTCTCTGAGAGTGTTGAATTGGAATTCTTCTTTGACCAGTTTCCAAGAAAATGATCGCTCCGATTACAACTATCATTAAAGCTAAGATTGCGATGGCTACGATTGGAAGAAGTTGGTTTTGATTAATAAGGTTTAACATCTTCATGAAACCGCTCGGAATTCCAGCAACGATACCTGAAAAAATAATTAAGCTTACGCCGTTTCCGATTCCTCTTTCCGTGATTTGTTCACCCAACCACATGATGAAACAAGTTCCCGCTGTGAGTGTGATGATTGTCATTAGCTCGAATGGAATTGGCCCTACGAATGCAGAATGCACCAATGGAATTCCACCGTTAGTTTGTGACTTTAAGAACGTGCTGATCCCGTAGCCTTGAATAACTGCAAGAACAATAGTCCCATACCTTGTGTATTGATTGATTTTCTTTTGTCCCTGCTGACCTTCTTTTTTCAAAGATTCAAGAGCCGGAACCACAGCTGTTAAAAGCTGAAAAATGATCGAGCTAGAAATATAAGGCATGATCCCTAAAGCAAAGATTGAAAATTGCTCTAAAGCTCCACCCGTGAATGTATTGAAGAGTCCGAAGATTCCACCTGCTTGAGATTGGAAGAACGCAATAACTTGTGTTGCATCCACTCCAGGAGTCGGAACGTGTACACCAATTCTGTACACAATCAAAACGCCTAGGGTAAATAGGATTCTCTTTCTTAACTCTGGATTTATAACAATGTTTGATACGCCTGACACAGATGTTTCCCTCTCCTATCTCAGTGCTCACTAATGTGAGCGCTAGTTAAACAGGATTATTGTTTTACAACTTCTACTTTTCCACCAGCAGCTTCGATTGCTTTTTTAGCAGTTTCGCTGAATTGGTGAGCTTTTACAGTCAAAGCTTTCTTTAACTGACCGTTACCTAGAACCTTAATTGGAGCTCTACCTTTTACAAGTTTTGCTGTCTTAAGAGTTTCTGGAGTTACAGTTCCGCTCAATGTTTCAAGTTGAGTTAAATTTACGATAGAATATTTAGTTGCGAAATCTACGTTAGAGAATCCAAACTTTGGAAGTCTTCTGTGTAAAGGAGTTTGACCACCTTCAAAACCACGACGTACTTTTCCGCCTGTTCTTGCTAATTGTCCTTTATGACCTTTACCTGCAGTACTACCAGTACCAGATCCGTCACCACGACCAATTCTCTTTTTCTTTTTAACAGAACCTTTTCTAGGTCTGAGGCTTGATAATAAACTCATCTTACTTCTCCACTTGTACGTCTACAAGATGTTGAACCTTATAGATTTGGCCACGATTTGCCGGTGTATCGTTCACAGAAACTGTGTGTCTAATTCTACGAAGACCAAGGCAGCGAACTGTTTCTTTTTGAGTTACAGTGCAACCGATAGTGCTTCTTAATAATGTCACTTTAAATGTTTTTGCCATGACTATTCCTCTTTTCCTCTTAATGCATAAATTTCTTTAGCAGTTCTTAATTGTGCTAGGCCATCGATAGTTGCTCTTAAAGCATTATGAGGGTTTGTTGTGCCTACACACTTTGTAAGAATATTTTTAATTCCAGCAGTTTCTAGAACAGCTCTAACAGCTCCACCCGCGATAACACCAGTACCTGGTTTTGCCGGCATAAGGAGAACTTTAGCTGCACCAAATTTTCCAACTACTTCGTGTGGAATTGTTCCTTCAACAACTTGAACTTGCTGTAGTAGTTTTTTTGCTCCACGAGTTGCTTTACCGATAGCCTCTGGAACTTCGTTTGCTTTTCCTAGAGAATAACCAACTTTTCCTGAACCATCTCCAACAACAACAAGTGCTGAGAAAGAGAATCTTCTTCCGCCTTTTACAACTTTTGCAACACGGCTAATAGAAACAACTCTTTCTTGTAATTCTTTATTTTCAGTAGTGCTCACTCTTTAATTCTCCTCTGAATGCCCCAAGAACTATCGTTCTTAGTATCATATATTTATTAAAACTGTAGGCCGGCTTCTCTTGCAGCATCTGCAAAAGCTTTAATACGACCGTGGTATAAAAATCCGTTTCTATCAAAAACAACTGCTTTAACTTTTGTGTCTAATACTTTCTTGCCGAACTCTTTTCCAAGAGCTTTAGCCGATTCAAGATTGTTAGTAGACTTTAGATCTTTAGTAGACATAGAGATCAAAGTTTTGCTTGTGTCGTCGTCCACGATTTGAGCCGTGATGTATCTCAAAGATTTATAAACGCAGAGTCTTGGTCTTTCAGCTGTACCAAAGATTTTCTTTCTTACTCTTTGTTTCTTTTTGATTCTATCTGCTCTTTTTTTCGCAGTTTTATTTTTTAATCTTAATCTCATAATGTTCTACCTTTATTATTTTTCTAAAATTACTTACCAGCAGCCTTACCAGCTTTTTTGCGGATAACTTCGTCTGAATATTTCACACCTTTACCGAGGTACGGCTCTGGCGGCTTGAATCCTCTAATTTTTGCAGCAACTTGACCAACCAATGCACGGTTTGAACCGATAACATCAACGTGGGTTTGCTTTTCAACTTTAATTTCGATTCCCGCTGGAATATCGAAAATGATCGGATGGCTAAATCCCAAAGTCATTTCAAGTTGTTTTCCTTTAACACCAGCTCTGTAACCAACGCCCACTAGATCTAAAGATTTAGTGAAACCTTTTGTTACACCAGTTACTGCGTTTTGAACTAATGCTCTGTAAAGACCGTGAAGGGCTTTAGTTGGCTTCAATTCATTTGCTCTAGTGAAAACGATTTCTTGACCGTTAACAGTTGCCTTAATTTCTTTTCTCATTGGCACTTTCTCTGTAGACTTCGCACCTTTTACTACCACTTCATTAGCTGGAGTGATTGTAACCTGAACTGCCTTATCGAAAATAACCGGTGATCTTCCAATACGTGACATAAAATCCTACCAAATCTTTAATAGATATTCGCCGCCAACTTTTAGCTTTTCAGCGTCAGTTCCGCTAACGATACCTTTGTTAGTGCTCAATACAGATACTCCGTAACCAGATCTTACTTTTTCGATTTTATCGTAACCGATGTAGTAACGTCTTCCAGGACGGCTCATTCTTTTAATTGTGTTGATTGCGGGCTCACCTTTGTCGTTGTACTTAAGGTAAACTCTCATCATTCCTTGTTTATCATCTGCAACAACTTTGAAGTTTCTGATGAAACCTTCTTTTTTTAGAAGCTCCGCAATCCCTTTTCTTTCGTTAGAAGAAGGAATATCCACTTTCGTGTGCTTTGCATCTGATGCATTTCTAATTCTTGTAATGAAGTTTGATACTGAATCCATATTTTCCTCTTACCAGCTAGCTTTGATTACGCCTGGGAGCATCCCACGGCTTGCATTTTCTCTAAACGCGATTCTAGACATTTGGAATTTTCTTAAAAAACCTCGTGGACGACCTGTAATTTTACAACGGTTGTTCACTTGTGTTGAAAGAGATCTGCGCGGAAGGCTTCCAAGTTTCACTTGAGCTTCATGTCTAGCTTCAGGTGTAGTGCTTGGGCTTTTGATAACTTTTCTAAGTTCTGCGCGAACTTTTCTAAACTTATCTGCCGATGCAGCTTTCTTTTCATTTTTTACGATCATTGATTTTTTAGCCACAGTCTCTCCTACTGTCTAAATGGAACGCCAAGGGCTGTTAGTAGCGCTTTACCTTGGTCATCGTTGTTAGCTGTTGTACAAATTGTAATGTTCATTCCACGAGTTTGATCTACTCTGTCGAAATTAATTTCCGGCCATACGATCTGTTCTTTTAAACCCATGTTGTAGTTCCCGCGGCCGTCAAAACCTTTTGCAGAAACGCCTTTGAAATCTCTTACGCGTGGTAAAGCAAGATTCACTAAACGATCAATGAATGCCCACATTTTCTCACGTCTCAAAGTTACGTAGCAACCAATTGGCATTCCCTCTCTCAATTTAAAGTTTGAGATAGCTTTCTTAGCTCTAGCGATAACTGGCTTTTGACCAGTAATTTGAGTTAATTCAGCTACTGCAATTTCAATCAACTTTGGATTTTTAGTCGCTTCACCAACACACATGTTGATAACGATTTTATCCAATTTTGGAACTTGCATCGCGCTCTTAAATTGAAATTCCTTTTGCAAACCAGGAACTACTTCTTTTCTATATTTTTCTTGTAAACGGTTCACTGCTTACCTTCCTTATAACACTTCTGGAGCTAGAGAAATAATCTTCACGAATTGCTTCGCTCTAAGTTCTCTTGCTACGGGGCCGAAAATACGTGTCCCGATTGGTTCTTTATCTGCTTTAATTAATACTGCTGAGTTGTCATCAAAACGGATGTAACTTCCATCCACTCTACGAACCTTGTGAATTGTTCTAACAATCACAGCCTTAGCAACGTCACCTTTTTTTACTTTTGAATTAGGAAGAGCTTCTTTAATAGAAACAACAATGATGTCCCCTACTGAAGCTGTTCTTCTCTTAGATCCACCGATAACTTTAATGCATTGGACTTCCTTTGCACCAGAGTTGTCAGCAACCTTTAAACGAGTTTGCATCTGAATCATGATTACACTCCCTCTTGAACTGATTTTTCAATTACAGATACAAGCTTCCATCTTTTTGTTTTGCTCAAAGGACGAGTTTCTACGATCAAAACTTTATCACCCATTTTTGCTTCATTTTTCTCATCATGAGCTGTAAATTTAGCGTGTGATCTCATGTATTTTCCGTAACGAGTGTGCTTAACCAAACGGTCAATCTCAACTTTAATCGTTTTATCAGCCTTATCGCTAACAACGACTCCAGTTCTCTCGTTTCTTCTTCCTCTACCTTCAGTATGTGTATGAGCTGACGACATATTCATTCACCTTTTATTTCTTAGTAACTTTTTTAGTTTTAGTAACTTTTTTCGTTCCGCTTTTATTAGGAGCTTTTGCTTTAGGAGCAGCTTTCGGAGCTTTCTTTGCAACTGGTGCTGCATTTTTAGCGGCTATGATAGCTGTCATAATTCTAGCAACTGTCTTTCTTGTATCTCTGATTTGGATTGGATTGTTCAATTGTCCAACCGTGTTCTTCATACGTAACTCAAATAAGCTTTTTCTAACTTCTTGAGCCTTCTTGTTCAGTTGTTCTAACGATAAGTTTTTAATTTCTTTGTTTTCCATAATTATTCTCTCTCAAGGAATCTAGTTTTTAAAGGAAGCTTGTGCCCCGCGAGTCTGAAAGCTTCAAAAGCTTGTTCTCTTGTTACACCGTTCATTTCAAACAGGATTCTTCCTGGTCTTACTGAAGCAACCCAAAATTCCGGATTACCTTTACCGCTACCCATACGAGTTTCAGCTGGTTTTTTTGTTACAGATTTATCTGGGAAAATTCTGATCCAAACTTTTCCGCCTCTTTTGATAGAGCGGCTGATAGCAATACGACTTGCTTCAATTTGACGATCAGTAATCCAACCATCTTCAACAGTTTGAAGACCAAAATCTCCAAAATTCAAAGTACTCCCTCTGTGAGCAATACCTTTTCTTCTGCCTTTATGTTGTTTTCTATGTTTTACTCTTTTTGGACTAAGCACGGCTGCCCTCCGAAACTTCCTTAGCAGTTAAAATATCACCTTTGTAAACCCAAACTTTAACTCCAATTAAACCGTATGTTGTTAAAGCTTCTGCTGTTCCATAATCAATATCCGCTCTCAATGTGTGCAATGGAACAGACTTTTCGTTGTACCATTCAACTCTTGCGATTTCTGCACCATCAAGTCTTCCGCCAACTTTAATTTTAATTCCTCTTACACCAACTTTAATTCCCGCTTGAATAGCTTTTTTAACAGCTCTTCTCCAAGAAATACGCTTTTCTAATTGAAGAGCGATGTTTTCTGAAATCAATTGTGCATCCATATCTGGCTTACGAACTTCGTGAATGTTCAAAAACACTTCATTCTTTGTCAGCTTTTGAACTTCAGCTTTTAACTGATCAATTCCAGTTCCTTTTTTGCCGATAACAACACCTGGACGAGCTGTTGAGATTACAATCTTCACTTTATTAGCTGCTCTTTCCATTTCAATACGAGCAACACCAGCGTGTTTTAATTTTGCTTTTATGTATTTTCTTAGTTTGAAATCTTCATGAACCTGCTGAGCATACAAATTGCCTTTAGCAAACCAACGAGAATCCCAAGTTCTAATAACGCCTACGCGTAAACCAATTGGATTAACCTTTTGACCCACGAATTACCTCTCTTCCAATGCTAAGTTGATGTGTGCGGTTCTTTTTCTGATCTCTGCTGCTCTACCTTGTGCTCTTGGCATATATCTTTTGATATGTGGGCCAGCATCAACCGAGATGTGTTTTACGAATAAATTATCCACATCGATAACTTGTTTTTGTTCTGCGTTTGCTACAGCAGACTCGATCAGTTTTTTCATCATCAATGCAGATTTTTTATTTGTGAATGACAACGTCTTAAGAGCCTCGTTAACATCTTTTCCACGCACCAGATCAGCAACTAGTCTTGCCTTCTGCGCACTCACTCTTGCAAATCTTAAATAAGCTTTTACTTCCATTTTTCCTTACCTTTACGACTTCGTTACTTCTGCTTTTTTAACCGCAGAGTGACCATGGAATGTTCTAGTTGGTGCAAATTCACCAAGTTTGTGTCCAATCATGTTTTCTGTAATGTAAACAGGGATAAACTTTTTCCCGTTGTGAACTGCGAATGTTAATCCGACAGCATCAGGGATGATCACTGAACGACGTGACCAAGTTTTAATAACTTTTTTATTGTTAGTGTCATTTGCAGTATTAATTTTTTTAAGTACATGTTGGTCTACAAATGGACCTTTTTTTATCGATCTAGCCACTTTTCATTCTCCCTTATTTACGTCTCTTAACAATAAACGTATTTGTACGCTTATTGTTTCTAGTTTTATAACCCCTGCAAGGTTGCCCCCAAGGAGTTACCGGATGGTGACCTTTACCAACACCTTCACCACCACCGAGTGGGTGATCAACTGGGTTCATCGCCATACCGCGAACTGAAGGTCTAATACCTTTCCAACGGTTTCTTCCTGCTTTACCAATTTTAATATTTTCGTGATCTGTATTTCCTAATTGTCCGATTGCAGCTCTGCAAACACTAAGGATTTTTCTGACTTCACCAGAAGGTAATTTTACTAAACAGTATTGCCCTTCTTTAGAAACCAGAGATGCTCCACTCCCAGCAGAACGAACGATTTGAGCACCTTTTCCAGGTCTCACTTCGATTCCATGAATGATTGTACCAACTGGGATACTTTCTAATTTTAGTGAATTTCCAGGCTTGATATCCGCTGTTTCGCTAGAGATTACCTGATCACCCACACTCAATCCAACTGGAGCTAAAATATAAGCCTTTTCCCCGTCAGCATAGCTGATCAAAGCGATACGAACTGATCTGTTTGGATCGTATTCAATTGCTGCAACCTTTGCCGGAATATCAGTCTTAACTCTTTTGAAATCTACTAATCTATATTTTCTTTTATGACCGCCACCTTGATGTCTTACTGTAATTTGACCGTGGTTATTTCTACCCGCGTTCTTCATCAACTTCGACGTCAGTGACTTTTCTGGTTTATCTTTTGTGATTTCAGAGAAATCAAAACCAGTCATGTGTCTTCTAGAATCTGTGGTTGGACGGTATGTCTTGATGCCCATCTTTATGCTCCCTCAAACAGACCGATTTTTTCACCATCTTGAAGCTTAACAAATGCTTTTTTCCAATAACGGACAGCACTCACTTTAGCTCCAGTTCTTCTGGCTCTATTACGGCAAATCTGTGTTCTAACTTCGTCAACTTTTACGTTGAACGCTTTTTCAATAGCTACTTTAATTTGTTTTTTGTCAGCCTTCTTATCAACTTCAAAAACATAAGTGTTCATTGCTGAATAAACTGTGTTTTTTTCTGTTACGAGAGGACGCTTGATAATATCAAACATGACTATTTCCCTTCTCCACAGCGAGCCAAAATCTTCTCAAGAGAAGACTCTGTAACAACGGCTGCGTCGTACTTTAATAGATCGAATACATTCAATCCATCAACTTTTGTGTATCTATAATTTTTGAGGTTACGAGTAGCTCTTGCGAATTTTACATCAGCAGTTTGGTCAACCAATAATGCTTTTGCTACTCCGAACTCTTGTAATCTTGTTGCAAGTTCTTTTGCTTTACCTTCTTTAGAAGTCATATCTTTTACAACAAAAAATCTTCCTTCTTTATGTAGGTATGAAAGCGCTGATCTTAACCCTGCTTTTTTTAGTTGCTTAGGCAAGCTGTAAGAATAATCTCTTGGTTTTGGTCCAAAGATTACTCCTCCACCCGGATTCAATGGAGATCTACTAGAACCCTGACGAGCGTTACCAGTTCCTTTTTGCTTAAACGGCTTTTTTCCGCCACCACGAACATCGCCTTTTTCAAGAGTGCTGTGAGTGCCTTGTCTACGGCAAGCTAACTGCCATTTTACTACAACTTGAAGAATATCTTTTCTAACGTCCGCACCGAAGATTTCTTTTGGTACAGAAACTTCTCCAACTTCTTTTTTGTTCCAACCTAATACAGGTAATTTGATTGCCATAATAAGTCCTACTCTTTCATCAATCTTACAAGGGTGTTCATAGCTCCTGGAACCGGCCCCTTTACTAAAATAACGTTTTCGCTTGGGATAACATCCACGATTTGTACATTTTTAACTGTTGTTTGTTCGTCACCGAATTGACCCGGAAGCTTTCTACCTTTTAGAACTCTACCCGGCCATGTTCTCATACCCACTGAACCTGGCTTTCTGTGGAACTTAGAACCATGGGCTGCAGGACCGCCTTTGAAGTTATGTCTTTTCATAACGCCAGTGAATCCACGTCCTTTGGACTTAGCTACGATTCTAACGCTTGTGCCTTTTGGAAGAGAGTCGATTGAAACTTTTTGCCCAACCGTTACACCTTCTGGAAGTGCCTGCCTTACTTCTTTTGAAAAATAAGCTGCATTTTCGAATCCAGCCTTTCTGCAAAGAGTAAGTTCAGCGTTGTTTGAAGTTCTCGCTGGCTTTGGCTTGAAAGATACTTGAACTGCTTCGTATCCGTCTTTTTCTTTTGTTTTAACTTGCGAAACAAATAATGGATCGTATTTTAATGCAGTCACAGGTATAACCGCTCCGTCATCACCATAAATAGTCATCATACCCATTTTGAAAGCATAGATCCCATCAAGCTTAAGCTCATTGCTTTGCTTGTCTTGCGAAGGAGCAGCTGCTTCTGTATTAGTTTCTTCTGTTGTTACTTCTTGTTCAGTCATTGCTTATCTCCTCAGGCCTATACCACTGACAACTTGATTTCTACATCTACACCAGCAGATAGATCTAACTTCATGAGTTGGTCTACTGTTTGTTGTGATGGTTCTAAAATGTCGAGCAATCTTTTGTGTGTTCTGATTTCGAATTGTTCTCTTGATTTTTTATCAACGTGTGGCGATCTCAAAACTGTGTATCTGTTGATACGAGTCGGAAGAGGGATTGGGCCCGCTACTCTTGCACCAGTTCTTCTTGCTGTATCTACGATTTCCTTCGTTGATTGATCGAGAAGTTTATGATCGAAAGCTTTTAAACGAATTCGAATTTTCTGACTTTGCATATCTTATCCTTATTGCTCTAATTTTATGTTTTCAAAAAACATTTCCTCAAAAAATATTTACTCTATCCAAAGTAAATTCCACCCATCGATGTCTTTTTCCCTGTTTAAATCTTCGAAAAGACTTGCAGGAAAAACACCTGGGCGGCATTGATTTCTGAGAATAGTAAAGGTCTATAACCCGTACGAATTGGCAAATATGCACTTTCGGGGTGAAAATTGTCAAAGAGAAAAAATAATATTTTAAATAATTCTTACTCTTCTCAAAAACCTTGATCGAACGGCCACGATGGCCGGTCGAAATGGGTTCAAAAGGGCAAAGCCCTTTTCAGGCAGGATGCCTTTAAATCCTACCCAAGCGGGTCAAAATCTCTTCCTGAATCTTAGAAGGAACAGGAGCGTAATGGCTTGGCTCTAGGGTGAATGTCGCGCGCCCTTGGCTCATAGATCTGATGTCTGTAGCGTATCCAAAAAGCGTTGCTAACGGAGCCTCAGCCTTAATAACCTGAGCATTTCCGCGAGGATCCATGCGATGGACCTTTCCGCGACGAGAGTTCAAATCACCGATGATTGAGCCCATAAACTCTTCCGGAGTAATAATTTCTAAGCGGGAAATAGGCTCTAAAAGCTGTGGTCCGGCGTTTCTTGCAGCTTCTTTAAACGCCATACTGCCGGCAATTTTGAAGGCCACTTCTGAAGAATCCACTTCATGGAAGCTGCCATGTAATAATGTAACCTTAACATCATTGACCTGATAACCCGCCAAAACCCCGTTTTCCATGGATTCTCTAACGCCCTGTTCAATAGCCGGAATAAATTCCGCAGGGATCGTTCCTTGCTTGATGTCGTTTTTAAAAATGAAGCCTTTTCCTTGCTCGAGAGGTTCAATTTTAATTGTGCAATCGCCGTATTGTCCATGCCCACCTGATTGGCGAATGAACTTACCTTCTGCCGTCGCAGCTTTTGTGATCGCTTCTCTGTATGAAACTTGAGGCTTACCTTGATTAACGTTCACTTTGTGTTCGCGCTTCAGCCTATCAACAATAATTTCTAAATGGAGCTCTCCCATTCCTGAAATCAATTGTTGTCCAGTCTCTGCATCATTTCTCACTCTAAAAGATGGATCTTCTTGCTGAAGCTTTATAAGCGCATCAACAAGTTTTTTCTGATCTTCAATAGATTTTGCTTCGATAGCAGATGAAATCACTGGCTCTGGGAATTTAATATTTTCTAAAAGCACCGGACGCTTTGTCGAACAGATTGTGTCTCCAGTGTAAGTGTACTTAAGACCTAGCACTGCTCCAATGTCTCCAGCTTTTAATTCTTTTACTTCTTCGCGAGAGTTGGCGTGCATCTTTACGATGTTTGAAATTCTTTCTTTTTTGTCTTTACCTGGATTTAATAAATAACTTCCTGGCGCAATAACTCCTGAGTAAACGCGAATGAATGTGAGTACTCCGTAAGAATCCGTCATGAGCTTGAAAGCAAGTGCTACGGGCTCTTCATCGAAGTCTGTTTTACAAAGGATTTTTTTGTCGTGATCTTTTACGTCCATACCTTCCATGTCTGGAACTTCAATTGGGCTTGGAAGATAATCAATTACTCCATCGAGTAATGATTGAACGCCTTTATTTTTAAATGCAGATCCACAGAACACAGGAAAAGCTTTGAGTGCAATTGTTGCTGCTCGAAGTACGGCTTTCAACTCTGCAACGGTTGGCTCCTCACCGCCTAAATATTTTTCCATTAATTTATCATCAAGGTCTGCGATCTTTTCGATCATGAAATTTCTGGCTTCAGTAGCGTCCGCTTTTAAATCTTCTGGAATGGGCTGCTCTGAGAATTTTGCATCTACGCCATCGCCTTGCCAGATTTGCGCTTTCATATTCATAAGATCAATGACGCCTTTATATTGATCTTCCGCGCCCAATGGCATTTGCACAGGAACAGGATTCGCTGCTAATTTTGAAACGATACTTTCGTAAGACATTTTGTAATCAGCGCCAACTCTATCCATTTTATTTACGAAACAAATTCTTGGAACTTTATGCTTATCTGCTTGTCTCCAAACAGTTTCAGATTGTGGCTCAACACCGTTAACGGCATCGAACACAGCGATAGCACCATCGAGAACTCTAAGAGATCTTTCTACTTCAATTGTGAAATCCACATGTCCTGGGGTATCGATGATATTGATTCGGTAGTCTTTCCATTGAGTTGTTGTTGCAGCTGCAGTGATCGTGATTCCACGCTCTTGCTCCTGCTCCATCCAGTCCATCGTAGTATTACCTTCGTGAACTTCGCCCACTTTATAATTACGACCTGTGTAGTAGAGAATCCTTTCGGTAGTTGTAGTTTTCCCGGCATCAATATGAGCCATGATCCCGATATTACGGGTCCACCTTAACTCATCACGATTTTTGGGGTCTAAAAACGACACGGGATAACTCCAAGTTTTCAATATTGTCTTCTGAATTTCTCTAAAGTATAGAAATTAATTAAGAACTTGGAATATTTCAAGTAAATTGAACTTTTAATTTAGAAGCATTTATCATAACAATACGAGGGATTGTTTGTTGCCAGCTTACACGTGTTATTACATGCAACTTTAACCTCAGGACATTCTTTATCCTTCTCGCTCACTTTACCGTATGCCTTATCAAAGCAGTATGACGGGTTATTTGTAGCTGATTTACATGCCTCAAACTCTTGACTGAATGAGCTTGATGCTTGCTTACATAAAGCAGAACCACCTTCACTAGAATCTTGAGAACAATAATATCTATCCCCATCAATAACAACTTGAACACTTTGTTGCGCAAACACACCTTGAGCTAAGAACATTGTAATTAAAAAAATCTTAAACATTGATCCCCCATAAAAGACATTCTGTCTTTGTTTATTTCATTGAGAAATTCATGCCTGCGATTTAGAAAGATTTCAACTCTAGATTTTATTGATGTTAAATTTGTGAGGACAGAGAACACAGAAGTCTCTAATAGAGAAGTACACAAAGCCTATTTCCAAAAACAAAAAACCCCAGCTTTTGCCGAGGTCTTTGTAGATTTTAAATTTCTGAATATTTTGGTTCGTGGCAAGGCGCGCGGGAGGGAGGTATACGCGTTAAGGTATCCGACCGACCAAGCAACGCAGTCCACGGACCACGGACCAAAAGATTCGGAAATTTTACCAGTTGTAGTGGGCGAATGCTTTGTTTGCATCAGCCATTTTGTGAACGTCTTCTCTCTTTTTGATAGAGTTTCCACGCTTGTTGTAAGCATCAACTAGTTCCCCAGTTAATCTTGCAGCCATAGATTTTTCACCACGAGCTCTTGCGTATTCAACGATCCATCTCATTGCCAGTGCAAGACGTCTGTTTGGTCTTACATCTACTGGAACTTGGTAAGTCGCTCCACCAACTCTTCTTGATCTAACTTCAAGAGATGGTTTTACATTCTCAAGAGCTTTCTTGAAAACACTTAATGGTTCTTCAGCTGGAACTTTAGTTTTGATTTCATCAAATGCAGAATACAAAATTCCTTGCGCTGTAGTTTTCTTCCCACCTTCCATAAGTGTATTTACGAATTTAGTGATTGTAACATCATTAAAAACTGGGTCTGGGAGAACTTCTCTTTTATAATTACCTTTACGACGAGACATTTTTATTTTCCTCTATATTTAATAATTAGTGCTCACTTGAGTAAGCACTGCTATAAGCGCTAAACTGCTTTTTTAGCTTTCTTAGTTCCGTATTTTGATCTTCCGTTTGCTCTACCTTGTACGCCTTGAGTATCTAGAATACCTCTGATGATGTGATATCTAACACCTGGTAAATCTTTAACTCTTCCGCCTCTGATCATAACAACGCTATGCTCTTGAAGGTTGTGTCCAACACCTGGAATATAAGAAGTTACTTCGTAACCATTACTCAATCTTACTCTTGCAACTTTTCTTAAAGCTGAATTTGGCTTCTTAGGAGTTGTTGTATAAACTCTTGTACAAACGCCTCTTCTTTGTGGGCATTGTTTTAAAGCTGGTGATTTTGAGCGAGCTTTCTGCGCGCTTCTTTCTTTTTTAATCAACTGATTAATAGTAGGCATTCTTACTCCGTGTTTATATCAATTGGGGGAAATTATACAAAATTAGCCCCCACGTCAAGTTTCTATTCTAATTAAAAAGTACCCGATTTAGGGCACTTTTTACCTATTCTGAGGATTAAGCCAAGCAATAACCTACGTCTGAGGTTGTTGTGCATTACCCATTGCGAATGGGAGGCTTGCAGCTACGTCATTGTCCTTAGATTCCACCATGATTTTCCAAGTCTTATACGTTTGTAGACCTGTTCCAGCAGGGATCAAACGACCCATGATGATGTTCTCTTTTAGACCTCTCAAGTTATCTGTCTTAGATTTAAGAGCTGCTTCCGTAAGAACTTTTGTAGTCTCTTGGAATGAAGCTGCTGAAATCCATGATTCAGTACTCAATGAAGCTTTAGTGATACCCAACAATAATGGCTCTGCAGTTGCCAATTGGCCACCAAGAACTCTTACTCTTTCGTTTTCTGCCTCGAAATCAGGTTTTTCAATCTGCTCTCCAGGTAAGAACGCTGTATCACCAGCATCAAGAACTTTTACACGTCGAAGCATCTGACGAACGATAACTTCGATATGCTTGTCATTGATGCTCACACCTTGAAGTCTGTAAACTTCTTGGATTTCATTCAACATATAACCAGCAAGTTCTTTGTCACCAAGTACGCTCAATACGTCATGCGGGTTCGTTGGTCCATCCATGAGGGCCTCACCGGCTCTTACGAATTCACCTTCTCTTACCGCAATATGCTTCCCTTTAGGGATGAGGTATTCTTTTTGTTCACCAACTTCAGGGGTCACGATCACACGTTGTTTACCTTTTAAATCTTTACCGAATGAAACGTAACCATCGATCTCTGTGATGATCGCAGCTTCTTTTGGTTTACGTGCTTCAAACAATTCAGCAACTCTAGGTAGACCACCCGTGATGTCTCTTGTTTTAGAAGTTTCTCTATGCATTTTTGCAATGATTTGACCTGCTGTGATTTCTTCTCCGTCAGTCACTAGAAGCTGCGCTTCTACTGGGATAACGTACTGAACATCGACATCACGTCCTGAGAATTTCTTAGGGTTTCCGTTTTCATCAACAACAGCGATACGAGGTTTCATGTCCCCGCCCTTACCTTCAGTAATTACTTTTGTTGAGAATCCAGTCACTGGATCCACTTGTTCTGCGAGAGTCACACCTTCTTCGATATCCTTGAACAAGATTCTTCCACCTGTCTCAGAGATAATCGGATTTGAGTATGGATCCCATTCCGCAACAACTTGACCCGCTTTTACTATGCTTCCTTCTTTGAAGTTCAACACAGCTCCGTATACGATTTTAAATCTTTCTCTTTCTCTTCCTGTAGCATCGATAACAATAACCTCACCATTTCTATTCATAACAGTGAGCTTGCTATCTTTGTTTCCTACAGCAATAATATTTGAGAACTTCAATGTTCCATCATGACGAGTTTCGTGAACTGATTGTTCAACTGCTCTAGTTGCAGTACCACCCAAATGGAATGTTCTCATTGTTAACTGCGTTCCTGGTTCACCGATGGATTGAGCAGCAATAATACCTACTGTCTCACCCAGGTTTGCCATGTTACCGCGTGATAAATCACGGCCGTAACACTTCATACAAACACCACGAAGTGTTTTACATGTAAGAACTGAACGAATATGAACTGATTCAATACCCGCTTCATCAATTTGAGTTAAGTGGTTCTCCGTAATCTCTTCCGCAGCGCCAACGAGAACTTCGTTAGAGTAAGGATGAGTCACGTCTTCCATACAAACACGGCCAAGAATTCTCTCGCCCAATGGTTGAATGATCTCGCCACCTTCCATTAATGGAGTGATTGTCATTCCGTCTTGTGTTCCGCAATCTTCTTCAACAACGATGCAATCTTGAGCTACATCTACAAGTCTTCTTGTTAAGTAACCAGAGTTTGCAGTTTTAAGAGCTGTATCGGCCAAACCTTTACGCGCTCCGTGAGTAGAAATAAAGTATTGAAGTGTTGATAAACCTTCACGGAAGTTTGCCGTAATCGGAGATTCGATAATCTCACCTGATGGTTTCGCCATCAAACCTCTCATACCAGCTAACTGACGAATCTGAGCCGCAGAACCTCTGGCTCCAGAGTCAGCCATAACGAAGATCGAGTTGAATGAAGCTTCTTCAACAGACTTACCGTCTACGATGAAAGTTTCTTTCTCGATGTTCTTCATCATTTCTTTAGCAACGCGGTCACCAGTTTGCGCCCAAACGTCCACAACTTTGTTGTAGCGTTCACCGAACGTGATCAAACCTTCGTCATACTGACGACGGATTTCCGTAATTTGCTTCTCTGTATCTTCGATCATTTTTTGTTTGTTATCAGGAATCAACATGTCATCGATACAAATTGAAATACCAGCTTTTGTAGAGAACTGGAATCCAAGTTGCATGATCTTATCAGCTAAAAGAACAGTCGCTTTCGCTCCTGCAACCCTGAAACATTTATCGATCAGTGATGCGATTTCTTTTTTAGTCATCACTTTGTTTACTGATGCGAATGGAACTTCTTCCGGAACGATATCGCTCAAGATAGCTCTTCCTACGCTTGTTTCAAATCTTTCGCCATTGATACGAACTCTAACTGCAGCTTGAAGATCAACTTGTTTGTCCTCAAAAGCATGGATCACTTCATCAACTGAAGAGAATGCTCTGCCGTTTCCTCTAGCGCCTGGGCGAATTCTCGTCATCCAATAGATCCCCAAGATAATATCTTGTGATGGGTTGATGATCGGACGTCCGCTGGCAGGAGATAAAATGTTGTTCGTAGACATCATCAAAACACGAGCTTCAACTTGTGCTTCGATTGAAAGTGGAACGTGAACCGCCATTTGGTCACCATCGAAATCGGCGTTGAACGCTGTACAAACCAATGGATGAAGCTGAATCGCTTTACCTTCATGGAGTAGGGGTTCAAACGCCTGAATGCCAAGTCTGTGAAGAGTTGGTGCTCTGTTCAATAGCACTGGATGTTCTTGAACCACTTCAGAAAGGATATCCCAAACTTCAACTGTTTCTTGCTCAACTAATTTCTTAGCTTGCTTGATTGTTGAAGCGTAACCTTTTTCTTCTAATTTATTATAAACGAATGGTTTAAATAATTCTAAAGCCATTTTCTTTGGAAGACCACATTGGTGAAGCTTAAGTGTTGGTCCTACTACGATCACCGAACGACCAGAGTAATCCACACGCTTACCAAGTAAGTTTTGACGGAAACGACCTTGCTTACCTTTAAGCATGTCTGAAAGTGATCTTAATGGTCTCTTGTTTGGACCAGTAAATACTTTTCCGCGTCTACCGTTATCGAATAATGCATCAACCGCTTCTTGCAACATTCTCTTTTCGTTTCTGATGATGATTTCTGGAGCGTTTAACTCTTGAAGTCTCTTCAAACGATTGTTTCTGTTGATTACGCGTCTATAAAGATCGTTCAAGTCAGATGTCGCAAATCTTCCGCCATCAAGTGGAACTAGTGGACGAAGATCAGGAGGAATTACTGGAATCACTTCTAGCATCATCCAGTCTGGCTTGTTCACTGAATCTTTAAATGCTTCTACAACTTTTAAACGTTTAGTTAGTTTTTTTGTTGCAGCTTCAGATGTAGTTTCTTTGATTTCTTTTCTTAATTTACGAGATAAGAATTCTGGATCCACTTTTCTTAAAAGCTCACGAACAGATTCTCCACCCATTCCAGCTTTGAAGTTTGGACCGAATTCATTTAATGCCGCTTGGTAAGCTTCTTCTGAAAGAACTTGAGATTCTTCTAGAGTTGTTTCCATAGGGTCAGTCACAACGTAAGCTTCACAATAAAGAACGCGTTCAACGTCTTTTAATGTCATGTTAAGCGCGTTACCAATTCTTGATGGTAATGATCTTAAGAACCAAATATGTGCTACAGGAGTTGCGAGTTCAATTGAACCCATTCTTTCACGACGTACTTTAGATTGTGTAACTTCAACGCCACACTTCTCACAAATTACGCCACGATACTTCATTCTCTTGTACTTACCACATAGACATTCGTAGTCTTTGATTGGTCCAAAGATTTTAGCGCAGAACAAACCATCACGCTCAGGTTTGAATGTACGATAGTTAATAGTTTCCGGTTTTTTAACCTCACCATATGACCAGCTTCTAATCATTTCTGCAGACGCAATTGAGATGCGAACAGCATTAAATGCTAGAGGATCTTTTGGCTTGTCGAAAAAATTTAAAAGATCTTTCAAGGTATTCTCCTTTTATTTACAAATTAAAATTACTGTTCCAATTGCGGTGGCGGTAACACTTCTTGTCCAGGTTGGTCAGTCAAAATATCTGACTCTACCAATTGAACGTTCAATGCCAATGACTGAAGTTCTTTCACCAATACGTTGAAAGATTCAGGTAATCCTGGCTCGAGAATGTTTTCACCCTTAACAATGCTTTCATACATACGAGTTCTACCTGCAACGTCATCGGACTTCACAGTTAAGAATTCTTGTAATGAATAAGCAGCACCGTATGCTTCAATTGCCCAAACTTCCATCTCTCCAAGTCTTTGACCACCAAACTGAGCTTTACCTCCGAGTGGTTGTTGAGAAACGAGTGAGTAAGGTCCGATTGAACGCGCATGGATCTTCTCTTCAACTAAGTGATGCAGTTTCAACATGTACATGATCCCAACTGTAACTGCTCTTTCGAACGGTTCACCTGATCTACCGTCAAACAAGATGGCCTGACCGCGAGTTGGAAGTTCTGCCAATGTTAAAAGATCTTTGATTTCAGATTCTTTCGCTCCGTCAAATACTGGTGTCGCAATATGGATACCGTTTCTGATAGCCGGAAGAACTTTCTTAATTGAAGCATCGTCTGTGTCGTCGATCTTCTTAGAAATATCATCGTCTTTGTAAATTTTCTTTAATGTTTCTCTAGCACCCTTCGCATCGAAGTTTTCTAGATACTCTTCGATCTGCGAACCTAAGTGATGGGCCGCCCAACCTAAATGCACTTCAAGAATTTGTCCGATGTTCATACGTGAAGGAACGCCAAGTGGGTTCAACACCATATCAACCGGAGTTCCGTCAGCAAGGTAAGGCATGTCTTCAACAGCCATGATCTTAGAAACAACACCTTTGTTTCCGTGACGGCCGGCGAACTTATCACCAACTTGAAGCTTACGTTTAATTGCAACGTAAACTTTTACCATCTTGATCACGCCTGGAGGCAATTCATCACCGCGGTTTAAGCGGTCGATCTTTTCATTGAATACCATTTTCACAGCATCCAATTGGTTTCTTGCAGAATCGATTACTTTTGTAACTTGATATTCAAGTTCTGTTTCGAGTGGAATGTAATTCAACAACTCAAACGGAACTGATTCAAGATCATCAGCTTCGATGTTTTGGTCTTTTTCTAATAATTTTTTAGAACCATCTTCACTGACTAGAACACCAGTGGTCTTTTTACCAACAAGCATGTCTTTCAATTTATCGAGAGCATTGTTTTTGATAACGTTTTGCTCAACGTCTAAATCTTTAGCCAATTTCTTTTTCTTTTCAGTGATGATTTCTTGGAGTCTTTCGTCTTTCTCGATTCCTTCACGGCTATAAACCTGAGCATCGATAACAGTACCAGAAACTCCTGATGGAACTCTGAGCGATGTATCACGTACGTCACCAGCTTTTTCACCGAAGATTGCTCTTAAGAGTTTTTCTTCAGGAGAGAGTTGAGTTTCACCTTTTGGAGTTACTTTACCAACCAAGATGTTTCCTGGTGATACTTCAGCTCCGATTCTGATGATACCTGATGAGTCGAGATCTCTAAGAGCTTCTTCACCCACGTTTGCGATATCACGAGAAATTTCTTCTTTACCTAATTTAGTATCACGCGCAACGCACTCGAACTCTTCGATATGAATCGAGGTGAATGTGTCTTCTTTGATCATTCTTTCAGAGATCAAGATAGAATCCTCGAAGTTATAACCCATCCAAGGTGTGAACGCGATCAACACGTTTTGACCTAGAGCTAATTCTCCGTACTCTGTAGAAGGACCATCGGCGATGATGTCTGTTGCTTTAACTCTATCACCAACTTTTACGATTGGTTTTTGGTTGAAGCATGTGTTTTGGTTTGTACGTTGATACTTAGTTAAATTGTAAATATCTACGTTTGCACCAAGACCGCCACCTTTTGTAATACGACGTACTACGATTCTAGAAGCATCAACAGCTTCAACAACACCGTCGTTTGTTACAACAACACTTGTTCCTGAATCTTGTGCTACTAGTTTCTCAACGCCTGTTCCAACAAGTGGGGCTTTTGATTTTAATAATGGTACCGCTTGACGTTGCATGTTCGATCCCATGAGGGCTCTGTTCGCATCATCATGCTCTAGGAATGGAATTAGTGAAGCTGCAATAGACACCAACTGTGAAGGTGAAACGTCCATTAAAGTTACTTGTTCCGGACCCACTAGATCGTATTCACCATTTTGTCTTACGTTCACTGACTTCTCTTGGTTTTTACCAGAGATTACAGAGTTCGCTTGAGCAATAACGTGACCTTGTTCTTCAAGGGCAGAGAAATAATCAATTTTAGAAGCTACTTTTCCATCTTCCACTTTTTTGTATGGAGTTTCGATGAATCCGTAGTTGTTGATTCTTGCGTATGTTGCAAGAGATGCAATCAAACCAATGTTCGGACCTTCTGGAGTTTCAATCGGACATATACGACCATAATGCGTCGGATGTACGTCACGTACTTCGAACCCAGCTCTGTCTCTTGTTAACCCGCCGGGTCCTAGAGCAGAAAGTCTTCTCTTATGAGTAATCTCAGAAAGAGGGTTTGTTTGATCCATGAACTGAGAAAGCTGACCTGAACCGAAGAATTCTTTTACTACGGCGTTCACTGGTTTTGCATTCACTAGATCATGAGGCATCATTGTTTCGATATCTTGGAGAGACATTCTTTCACGAATTGCTCTTTCCATTCTCACGAGACCGATTCTGTATTGGTTTTCTAATAATTCACCAACAGATCTTACACGACGGTTACCTAAGTGATCGATATCGTCCACTTGACCACGGCCGTTTTTAAGATCGATCAATGTCTTAACTACAGACATAATGTCTTTTTTTGTAAGTGTTCTATGTGAAATAGGACACTCTTCGTTTGAGATTTTGAATTTGTGGTTGATCTTGATACGACCTACTTCAGATAGATCATAAGTTTCAGGATCAAAGAACAATCTTTCGAAGAAGGCTTTTGCAGCTTCGATAGTTGCTGGTTCGCCTGGTCTTAATCTCTTGTAGATTTCGATCAATGCTTCATCAGAGTTTTGAACTTTATCAACCAATAATGTGTTTCTTAAGAATGGACCAACTGAAAGACCGTCAAAGAAAATAACTTTGATTTCTTTAGCGCCAGCAGTTCTTACGTTAGCAAAAACATCTGGAGTGATTTCAGTGTTCGCTTCTACGATCACTTCGCCCGTTGATTCATCAACAATAGACTTAGCGATAACTTTGCCCATCAATGCTTCAACTTCGATTTCGATTTCTTTTAAGTTCAATGCTGTGATTTTGTTAACTGCGGCTCTAGTGATACGACGACCTTGTTTTACAAGTGTCTCGCCAGACTTTGGATCTACGATGTCAGCAAGTGCCCTTTGGCCTGACATTTTTTCGATGTCTAAGCTTCTAGTGATCTTGCCGTTTTTGTTTAATTTTACTGTGTCAGCATCGTAGTAGTAAGAAAGTAGATCTTCAGTTGTGTAACCTAAAGATTTCAACAAGATTGTTGCTGGGAACTTTCTTCTTCTGTCGATACGTACGTGAAGAACGTCTTTTTGGTCAAATTCGAAATCTAACCAAGAACCTCTATATGGAATCACTCTTGCTGTGTAAATTAATTTACCGCTTGATGCGCTTTCGCCATCATCGTGGTCAAAGAATACACCTGGAGATCTGTGCAACTGAGAAACAACAACTCTTTCAGTACCATTGATAATGAAAGAACCATTAGAAGTCATAAGTGGAATTTCACCAAGATAGATTTCTTGTTCTTTTACGTCTCTGATGTTGCGAGCTTCAGTTTGCTCATCAACTTCAAATACAATTAGTCTTAATGTAACTTTTAATGGTGCAGCGAATGTCATACCTCTTTGGCGACATTCATCAACATCGTACTTGGGCGGCTCTAATGTGTAGCTTACGAACTCTAAGCTTGATGTATTGTTGAAAGACATGATTGGGAATACAGACTTGAAAACGCCTTGTAAGCCTTCATCACCACGTCTATCTGGATCTACTTCTTTTTGTAGAAACTGTTCGTAAGATTTTTTTTGTAGAACAATTAAGTTCGGAATTTCTATTACGTTTTTACTTTTTGAGAAACTTTTACGTAAGCGTAAATTGGATCCTGTAAGGGATAACATTATTTACTCTCCTAATTTGGCCTAAAATTTGGCTCAGCTTGAATTACTAAAATTTACCTTATTCGGGAGAAGGCTATCCACTAATTTTTTTGAAAGGAAAAATGGGATGTGAGGTGAATCACATCCCTTTATCGAGATTATTAAAACAAAAATTACTTAACTGTTACTTTCGCGCCAGCAGCTTCTAATTGCTTCTTCATTTTTTCTGAATCTTCTTTTGTAACGCCTTCTTTAACGGCTTTCGGAGCGCCTTCAACTAGATCTTTAGCTTCTTTTAAGCCTAAACCAGTTAATGCTCTTACTTCTTTAATTACGTTAATTTTGTTAGCGCCAGCATCCATTAGCATAACTGTGAATTCAGTTTGCTCTTCAGTTGGTGCTGCCCCTGCTCCAGGTGCTGCAGCCATAGCTACGCCAGAAGAAGCTTTAACTCCCCACTTCTCTTCTAGAGTTGTGATAAGTTTTGCAATTTCAGTTACAGGTAAACCTGATAGATAATCTACTACTTGGTCTTGTGATAATGACATATTCTGTGTCTCCTAAATTTAAACTTGGTGGCTTTGCCACATCTAAAGTTTATTTTAAAAAAAATTGTTAATAATTAATTAATTCAAATCGTAAAATCTTAAATTGCTTTAAGACTTATCCGTTCGCTTGTTTATTTTCGTAAGCTTTTAATAAGCTAACGAATTGCGTACCAGGAGCAGCCAATGTAGAAACAAATTTCTGCATAGGTGCTGCAAGTGTACCAAGGAACTGAGCTCTTAGTACTTCTAGTGGCGGCAATGTCGCGAGATACTTAATCATATCTCTGTCTAATGCCTGACCATCCATCACTCCTAACTTGATATCGAGTGTTTCCACATCTTTACCAAATTCAGATAATGATTTAGCTGAAGCAGATGCATCTCCGTAAGCAAACACGATGGCGTTTGTGCCAGTGAATCCTTCGTTAAGAGCAGTAGCTTGAGCTGGATAATCCTTCAGTGCGCGTTTAGCAAGAGTGTTACGCACTACTCTCATTTCTGATTTCGTAGCGTAAAGCTTTTTACGAAGATTCGTAACTTGCTCAACGTTCATGCCTTTAAAGTCCACTAGAAATGCTGCTTTCGCACGGCTGAATTTTTCAGAAATGTCAGCTATCTCTTGGCCTTTTTTAGCTTTATCCATGTTTATCCTCCTTTCTCGGGTTAGCGATCAGGGAGAATGTAATTCTTCACCTGTCTCGGAAGGCGCTCTGCTATAAAAGCATTACCTCATCTAGTATTTCAGACCTTCTGTCTCTGACCGCGGTTATTAAAATTTAAAAATCCAATTCTATATTCATAGTGCTCACCTTAGTGAGCACTGCATTCAGTCCAGCGATTACGTAGTTGAAGCAGTTGCTTGCGCTTGTGCTTTGTTAATATCAACTTTAATTCCTGGGCCCATTGTAGAAGACACAGTGATTGCGTTGATGTAGTTCCCTTTGCTTGTTGCAGGCTTTGCTTTCATAAGCGCAGTTAAGAAAGACATGAAATTGTCTTTTAACTTATCTTTGCCCATATCTTTTTTACCTACAGAAACTTGTACGATACCAGCTTTTTCGATTCTGAAATCCAGTTTACCTTTTTTCTCAGCAGCAATTGTTTTTGCTAAATCAAAAGTTACTGTTCCAACTTTTGGATTCGGCATAAGTCCTCTTGGACCTAATACTCTTGCTACTTTAGAAACAGCAACCATCATGTCAGGAGTTGCTATAGCTTTATCGAAACCTAACCACCCACCTTGAATTTTTTCGATTAGATCGTCAGATCCTACGAAATCAGCTCCGGCTTCTTTTGCTTCTCTTTCTTTGTCGCCTTTTGCAAACACAAGAATCTTAACTTCTTTTCCAAGACCGTGAGGAAGTGTTACAGCTCCACGAACTTGTTGATCAGATTGCTTTGCATCTACGCCAAGGTTTACCGATACGTCGATGGATTCATTGAACTTTGCGATTGAGGTTTCAACAGCTAAAGCAAATGCTTCATCAACAGTGTACTTGTTATCTCTATTTACTTTTTTAGACGCTTCCGCGTATTTTTTTCCAGCCATCTTATTCTCCTACGATCTCAAGGCCCATGCTCTTAGCAGTACCTTTAACTTGGCTTGCAGCAGATTCAACTGACATACAGTTTAAATCTGGCAATTTAATTTCACCGATTTTTCTAATTTGATCCATTGTCACTTTTCCAACTTTGTCTTTTTGTGGCATTTTAGATCCACTCTCAAGTTTCAAAGCTTGCTTTAACAAGATTGAAACTGGCGCAGTCTTAGTGATGAATGTGAATGATCTATCTTGATAAACCGTGATGATCACAGGAACGATAGTATCGCCTAATTTTTGAGTTCTCGCGTTGAATTGCTTACAGAACTCCATAATGTTCACGCCTTGTTGACCAAGAGCGGGACCTACTGGTGGTGCGGGATTCGCCTTACCTGCAGGGATTTGTAATTTTACTAATCCAGTTATTTTCTTTGCCATATTAATTCTCCTTCAGAATTCTTCTTCAATTTTTATTCGCTTTTAACAACTTGAACGAAATCAAGTTCCACTGGTGTTGGACGACCAAAGATGCTGACCAATACTTTTACTTTCTCTTTTTCAATGTTGATCTCTTCAACCGTTCCATTGAAATTACTGAAAGGTCCATCAACCACTCTTACAGATTCACCTTCTGAAAAATCCACTTTCGCTTTAGGTTTTTCTGCGCCTTGTTCTGCCTGCTTAGTAACTCTCGCTACTTCTTCAGGTGGAACGGCTTGAGGAGTTGTTTTGTTACCAACAAAGCCAGAAACTTTGTTCGTACCTTTCACAAGCATCCAAGTTTGCTCATTCATTTCCATTTCTACAAACATGTAGCCAGGAAAGAACTTTTTAGATCGTGTTTGTTTCTTACCTTTAACTAGCTGAACAACATTCTCAGACGGAATTAGAATCTCACCAAATTGTGTATCCAAATTATGTCTTTTAATTCTTTCTTGAAGAGAAGCTTTCGCTTGCGCTTCAAAACCTGAATGAATGTTTACAACGTACCATTTTTTATCCACAAATATTCCCCTTTACAGTGACACTAAATAGTTAATGACTTTTCCCGATAAGAAATCAAGGAAGCCAAGAAGTATTCCAGAAATGATCACCATGATACAAACCGCAATTGTTACTGCGACAGTGTCCTTCATTGTTCTCCAAACCATCTTACGGATTTCAGTAACGACTTCGTCAGCCCACTTTACCGTTTTAGGATTGAATTGAAGAAACAAGAAAACGAGGATACCTGCACCTACAGGAAGGCCGTGTGTAAAAAGGTCGTTTTCAGCGAGTCTAGCGAAAAAACTGACAGAAGCTTGCAAAAGCTGAATCAACACATTCAATACGTATGCAGTGAGTGCGCCGGCAGCTAAGAAGCCAACTGTTATGACTTTTTTATTCGTTTGATCCATTCGTTCAACTCCGTTTCGATTTGTACAATTCATTGTCTACTTCATGTTTTTAGTTCGCCTATCCGATAATCCAAATAATGGCAGGGCAGGAGAGATTCGAACTCCCAACACGCGGATTTGGAATCCGCTGCTCTACCGTTGGAGCTACTGCCCTATCGAACTTCCTGCTAGCTAAAAACAATCCAAGAACAATTCGTCGCACTTGGTTTTTCATCTACTACACCGGTTGACCTAACTTTTAGGAATGACGGCCGTAGTTTTTGAGTTGTGCTTAATTTCTTAAGCGTTGTTTATATTCGTTTTAAGATTAAAAAATACTTTTGCTCTTAAAACAGCAATGGGGACCCAAGTAAATGGAGTCCCCGCTGCGCTTATACCAGATTAAAAAATGTCGTTACTCAACGATTTCTGTAACAACACCTGCACCGATAGTTCTACCACCCTCACGGATAGCGAAACGCAATTCTTTTTCCATTGCGATCGGAGCAATAAGCTCTACGTTAACTTCAGTTCTATCACCTGGCATAACCATTTCAGTTCCACCTTTAAGTGATACAACACCAGTTACGTCTGTAGTTCTGAAGTAGAACTGTGGACGGTAACCGTTGAAGAATGGAGTATGTCTTCCACCTTCTTCTTTAGTTAATACGTAAACTTCAGCTTTGAATTTCTTGTGCGGCTTAATAGTGCCTGGAGCAGCAAGAACTTGACCACGTTGTACATCTTCTTTCTTAGTACCACGTAATAGAGCTCCAACGTTATCCCCTGCTTCACCGTAATCAAGAAGTTTTCTGAACATCTCAACACCTGTCACAGTCGTTTTTTGAGTTACAGCTAAACCAACGATTTCGATTTCGTCGTTCACGTTAATTCTGCCTCTCTCGATACGGCCAGTAACAACTGTACCACGACCAGAGATTGAGAAAACGTCTTCCACTGGCATTAGGAACGGCTTATCAAGCGCTCTTACTGGTTGTGGAATGTAACGATCTACTTCAGCCATCAATTTAGTGATAGCACCGTATCCGATGTCGCCTTTATCGCCTTCAAGAGCTTTAAGAGCAGAACCTTTTACGATTGGAATATCATCACCTGGGAAATCATATTTATTTAGAAGATCACGAACTTCCATTTCAACTAGGTCTAATAATTCTTTATCATCAACCATGTCTACTTTGTTCATGAATACAACCATCGCAGGAACACCTACTTGACGAGCAAGAAGAATGTGTTCACGAGTTTGTGGCATAGGTCCGTCAGCAGCAGAGACAACTAGAATTGCTCCGTCCATCTGAGCAGCACCTGTGATCATGTTTTTAACGTAATCGGCGTGACCTGGACAATCTACGTGTGCGTAGTGTCTGTTTGCAGTTTCATACTCAACGTGAGTTGTAGAGATCGTAATCCCTCTTTCTCTTTCTTCTGGAGCATTGTCGATCATATCGTATGCTTTAAATTCAGCTCCACCAGATTCTGCTAATACTTTTGTAATCGCAGCTGTTAACGATGTCTTACCATGATCCACGTGACCAATAGTTCCGATGTTAACGTGGGGCTTTTTTCTTTCAAATTTAGCCTTAGCCATTCGTAATTCCTCCTAGATGTTGCGCCTAAATTATTTTTTCTAGGCACAATCTTATATTAATAAATACTTTCGTTTCTTAAACTTTTTGAATCCAACGATTCAAACTTTAATCTTAAATTAAAATTCCACCCATCCATATCAACGCTGTGGAGCCCACAACGAGGATCGAACTCGTGTCTCGTCCTTACCAAGGACGTACTCTACCACTGAGCTATGTGGGCAAAGTATCAAAACGCTCATCTTCCCTAAAGCTATCTTTAGAAAAAATGGAGCGGGAGACGAGGCTCGAACTCGCTACCCTCAGCTTGGAAGGCTGATGCTCTACCAAATGAGCTACTCCCGCAAACATAACTTCAGCTGTAGCTGAAATTCTAAAAACCCATGGCCACATTTCCTTTTTAAATTTCCATTTAAAAAAGCAAATGGTGGAGAGAGAAGGATTCGAACCTTCGAAGGCATAAAGCCGTCAGATTTACAGTCTGATCCCTTTGGCCACTCGGGCACCTCTCCGAAAAAAATGGAGCTGGTTATGGGACTTGAACCCGCAACCTGCTGATTACAAATCAGCTGCTCTACCAATTGAGCTAAACCAGCAACAAAACCTTTTTTGAATTTCTAAACACAATATTGGTAAAAGTCTCAAATAATGAAACCATCACAAACCGGTGCCTGTTTGTTCAAAGAAGTCTTTTTTTTTAATTTAGATAGTAGGTCTAAGTCAAAGATATTGTTTGGCTGTTTTACTATTTAATTCACTTTTCTCAGAGGGCCACTCTACTCTCGCTATAAGAATAGGCAATATAATAATCTGAAATTGCCTGAAAAATGAAAAAAAGTCTTAAGTTTTAATATGTTGCCTATTAAATTCTGCAATTCCGATGGAAATCGAAGTTGCAACGTTCAAACTGGCGTGAACATCGATTTGAGGGATTTTTATAAGTTCGTCACATTCTTTCAGGGTTTGTGGACGCATACCTTTCATCTCCGAACCTGCTACAATAACGCATTTGTGATGAAATTCCGTATTCCAGATACTTTTTTCTGCTTTTTCGCTGAACCCATAAATCCAGAAGCCTTGTTCCTTTAATTGCTTTAGTGGTTGAAAAAGTTGGTTGTAAGTTTCAACACCAACATGCTCTGCCCCACCGCTCGCGATCTTACAAACTGACGGAGTAAGACCAACGGATTTACTCTCTGTAATGAGAATTCCTTTTGTATTGAGAAGCCATGCTGTTCTTAAAATATTTCCTAAGTTTTGCGGGTCTTCTAATCCATCAAGACCTAGAACAAGAGAAGGATCTTCACCTTTTAATTTTTCCCATGGAAATTCTGGTTCGCCAGCAACTTCAATCATGACACCTTGATTGCCTTCGCAAATTTTGTCGATTTCATTCACCGAAGTGACTTTAACGGGAATTTTTCTACCTGTAGCGATCGCATGAAGCTCTTTTAATTCTGGAGTGAATTCGTAGTCTCTTTTTAGAGTTACCAATTTAATTTTATCGGGACGAATTTTAAAAACTTCGTTGACTGAATGAAGGCCTACAATTTTTCTCATGGGACATTTGTACTTGGGCTCTAGGAAAATTGCAATTGCGAACCCTTAATGAATTACATAGATGTAATAAAGTAAGGATTACAAACCTGAATAAATCTAGCTACTAATACGCTTGGGTTGATTAGAGTAATTTTATTGGGAGAATTCATATGAAAGTTATTTTTGCTTTATTATTACTTGTTTCTACAAACGCTTTCGCAATTCCTGATGAGGAGCTTGCTGAAAAGTGCTTGAGCGCTGGAAAAGAGAAGATCACTCTTCAAGCCGATATCTTGGGATGTAAAATCATCAGTGAAGTTGAAGCCGTTGGTGTAGATAACCGTTGGTATAACCCCATAAAGTACGTGTGGTATGCAGCGTACCTTGAATGTCCGCAATCAACTTATGAACTTGAAAAGATGGTTCAGTACTCCGGCGGAGAATGTCTCTAAGACTGTTTTGCCTTTTTAGAGTCAGGCGCCTCAGTCGCTTCAACTATCTTTGGAATGTCACCTGATGGAGCGAATTCGCCCATCATTTGGCTGGTGAATTGGTAAGTCACCTTGCCACCGGGGCAGATCGCTAAAACCCCACCGAGTTGCCAGACATTACCTGATCCCGTTTTTCTCATTGCATGTCTTGTGGCCAACCATAAAAATTCACCACGACTGTGCATTTCGCCTGGATCGATCCAGAAGCCGCGCTTAAAGCCCGCTGCATTGAACGCGGATAACTTTGGGTCTGTGAAAAAAGAAGCCTCCTGAAGGCCGTGCATTTCTTTAAACTGCTGCATGAATTGAGGGTGCCCATTGCCAATGAAATGTAGCTTCGCACCTTTCTTTTCGTAGACTTCTCTGCTTTTCCAAATTTCAAGCGCGTGCGTACGACAAGCATCGCAAGCGAAATGACGAAGGAAAATCAAAATGGCAGGTTGTTTTTCCCAGAGAGTTCTCAGCTGAATTGCTTCTGCCTTTTCATTATAAACCGTGCAAAGTGCGAGTTTAAATCCATCAGCATAAATTTTTGTTTCTGGTAATGAGTGCATAAGAAATATCTTAATTTATGCTTTTTAAAATATCCAATATAAATTGTTTGGGGTCACTGGATTGAAGTATAGGTCTGCCTATTACTAAAGCGGAAGCTCCGTGATTCAATGCCTCAGCAGGCGTTGCAGTTCTTTTTTGATCCCCAGCGCTATCTGCTAGAGACCTGATTCCAGGAGTAATAAAATGACATTGAGGGAATTTATTTTTTAGAGTTTTTAATTCATGTGGCGAGCAAACGAAGGACTTGATTCCGCACTCTACACTTTGTTCTACCAGAGCTAAGATTTGTTCTTGGATAGAATCATTATTGTAGTTTGCAGGTAATGTTTCTTTTGAAAAGCTTGTGAGAAGAGTGACAGCAAAAATATGGAATGGCCTTTTTTGTGAAAGTTCTTTTTCGGTTTTTGCTAAGAGCTTGAGAGCTTCCGGACCTGAAGTTGCGTGAACTGTCACGAACGTGCTTCCTGCCTCAAATGCAGCACGAACTGCGCTATCCATCGTCGATGGAATGTCCAAAAATTTAAAGTCTAAAAATACCGGAGCTGACTTTGCTGCTTGAGAAATGATTTCTGTTCCGTGGCGGAAAACGAGCCTAGGACCAATCTTAAATCCCCCGACGTGATCTTTAGTTTTTGAAACTATATCTAGAGCTTTTTCCTTATCATCTAGGTCCAGAGCAACAAAAATTGGATTTTTCATTCCGTCAAATTTATTGCTCATGACTCTCCTACTTTAAAATCTCTAAGATTTGTGGATAAATTTGATCTGGAGTCATTTTTGTTTGCTCTCCAGTTTTTCTTATAACTAAATCTACTTCGTTGTTTTCTAAACCTTTTTTACCAATGTTTACTCTAATTGGGAAACCTAGGAGATCAGCGTCCTTAAATTTGATTCCTGGTCTCTCATCACGATCATCGAGTAGAACTTCGTGGCCTCTTTCTTGAAGAGCATCGTGAAGTTTTTGAGCTTGGGCCATAACTTTTTCGTCCTTCGGATCAAGAACTGCGATGTGAACTTGGTAAGGAGAAATTTCTTTGGGCCATATGATGCCGTTGGCATCGTGATTTTGTTCGATCGCGGCCTGCATCGTTCTGGAAACGCCGATTCCGTAACATCCCATTTCGATGGATTGAGTTCTGCCATTTTTATCGAGATAATTAGCTTTCATAGCTTCAGAATACTTTGTTCCCAGATAGAAAATGTGACCCACTTCAATCCCTTTGTAAGCCTTATAAAGCTGACCATTGGGAGCAAGGTCACCTTCTTTGGCAAGTCTCAAGTCTGCCGTGTGAGTGACTTTGAAATCTCTTTCGGGATTGATATTCCTAGTGTGATATCCGTCTTTATTTGCTCCCACAGTGAAGTTTGTGCGATTTTTAAGAAAACTGTCCATGAGAATACGAAGCTTCAAACCTTGAGGCCCACAGCTCCCTGGCGAAGCTCCCGTGAGTTGCTTAACTTCTTCATCGGACATGAATTCTGGCGGATTTCCCAGTTTCAATAAGTTTTTTACTTTTACGGGATTCAATTCATCTGATCCCCTTAAGAGAATGCAGATCGGTTTGCCATCGTCATCTTTGACAAAGAGGGTTTTCACTAAGTCTTCGTGCTTAACGTTAAGTGATTTGGAAAGGTCGTCGATGGTTTTTAAACCTGGAGTGGCGAATTCTTCTGGAGATTTTGCAGCTTCACCAGTGGATGTGAGCTTAGACTCCAATGGAGCGATTTCCACGTTGTAAGCAGCATCCCCTGCCACCAATAAATAATCTTCTCCAGCTTCTGCCAGAACTTGGAATTCATGGGTCTTGCTTCCACCAATATTTCCTGCATCGGCTTGCACCACTCTGAAGTCCAAACCCATTTCTTTGTAGATATTGTTGTAAGCCGTGTACATGTGATCATAACTCTTATGCGCATCTTCCACTGTGGTATCAAAAGAATATGCATCCTTCATAATGAATTCTCGAGCACGCATCAATCCGTATCTGGGACGAATTTCATCTCTGTATTTGGTTTGAATTTGATATAAAAATTTTGGCAAATCACGGTAGGATTTTACATCCGTTCTCACTACATCCGTCACAACCTCTTCGTGAGTTCCACCCAAACAAAACCATTGGTCCGCACGATTCTTGAATTTTAAAAGCTCACTCATCTGTGACCATCTTTTTGTCTCATCCCATAATTCCCGCGGTTGCACCATCGGCATGAGTATTTCTGTTGCGTACTTATTCATTTCTTTTCTAACGATTTGCTCAATTTTGCGGATCACTCTGAGAGCCAAATCGTTATATACAAAAATACCGGGCGCAATTTTCTTAACGTAACCACCTCTCATCAAAAGTTTATGAGATGCGAGTTCTGCATCTGCCGGTGCCTCTCTTAAGGTAAATATATGTGTCTTTGACCATTTCATTGCAATTGTCCTTTATGTCTCAATTCCGTAGGTTTTCATTTTTCGGTGAAGATGGCTTCGCTCAAGGCCGATCATCTCTGCTGTTTTACTGACGTTGCCGTTGTTTTCTTCTAGTTTTTTTAGAATATATTGTTTTTCGAAAATAGATCTTGCGATCTTTAAATTCGAAGCCGTGATAGCACCCATATCGGGATCTACGATCAAACCAGATTCTGCCAAGTCTTTGGTTTCGATTTCGTCTTTATCCACCAAGATATAAACTCTTTCAATAAAGTTTTTAAGTTCACGAACATTACCCGGCCATTGATACGCCGTTAACGTTTCTAAAGCATCGTCAGTCATGTTCTTGGTTCTTGTACCACTCTCATTTGCGTAAAAGTCACTGAAGTGTTGAACGAGAACGGGGATATCGTCTTTTCTGTCCTTCAATGCCGGAACCGACATTGCTACAGTTGCAAACATGGCTAATACTTTTGGATCTAACTCTTGCGTAGTCGATGCTACGATTCTTACATCAGCCTGAATCGTCTGCTGACTTCCTACTCTATGAAAAGTTTTTGTCTCGATCAATTTTGCAATTTTGGCGAATGAATCTTTATTGAGATATGAAATTTCTTTTAAATATAAAGTTCCACCCTGAACAAGATCCAATTTTCCTTTTTGAGTTTCATCGACACCAATCAAAGGTTTTTTATCGAAACCGAAAATTTGCATATCCACGAGATCTTGAGGGACCAATTTGCAGTTGATCTCCACAAATGGCTGACTCGCTCTCTCTGAAAGATAATGGATGTTCTGCGCCACCAATGTTTTTCCAACGCCCATTTGACCTTGGATAAGACATGGGCCATCGGAGTGCGCCACTTTTGCAAGATTCTTTTTTAAGTCCTGAATAGGTTGTGAATGACCGAATATTGCAAAGTTTTTTCTGAGTTTATTTAATAGTGCTCTTTTTTCACTGCGCTCTTGTTGGAAACTTAAAATATTTTTAATCAAAATAAAAATACGATCGCTAGAAAGTGGCTTTTCGACAAAATCCCAAGCGCCCAATTTTGTCGCCTTCACGGCTGTCTCAATTGTTCCATGACCTGACATCATAATGAATTCCGGATTTGGAAACTTTGCTCTTGCGGTTTGTAAAACTTCGATTCCGTCAATTTTACCTGGCATCCAAATATCTAAAAGCACCACATCAGGATCAAAAGTTTCGATGGCTTTAAGTGCTTTCTCGCCATTGTTCGCCACTTCGACTTCATAGCCTTCATCCAAAAGATCTGCTGACAGAACCTCACAAATTGGCTTTTCATCATCGACAACTAAAACTTTATGCTTTGTTCTCATATTCACGACTGTCCTCCGCTCCTGTTTTTTTCATTTGACCGACAGGAAGTTCGATCACAAATTCTGTGCCTTTCGGCTGATTTGAAAATGCTCGAATAAATCCATGATGATCTTCTATAATGCGTTTTACGATGGCAAGACCAAGACCTGTTCCATTCTCACGAGTGCTGAAATAAGGCTCGAAAATTCTATCTCTCATATCAGTTTCAATTCCGCAACCATTGTCTTTGATTCGCGTCTTAACGATACCCAATTGAGCATCAAAAAGCGTTACAATTTCAATTTTCGGCGCCTCTGCCTCATTGAGTGCGTCAATGGCATTTTCCAATAAGTTTGTGACTACTCGCTTGATTTGGTCTTGATCAAACTCAAAATTTGGTAGTTTTGGATCAGGATAGAAATTGAACTCCATCTCTTTATGACCTGTTGAATAGAGCACCAGGGTTTCTTGAATAAGATTATTTAGCGATCCTAATTTTGGATTGATCTGAGGAAGTCTTGCAAAGGAACTGAATTCATTTACGAGATTTTTTAGCTCGTCCACCTGCTTAATGATCATCGCCGTACACTGTTGAAAGGCTGGATCTTGAACTTGGGCACCAAACTTTTTTTCTAAACGCTGAGCCGAAAGCTTAATTGGCGTTAGTGGGTTTTTAATTTCGTGAGCAATACGTCTCGCCACTTCCCTCCACGCCGATGCTCTTTGAGCATTTACCAGTTCAGTGAGATCATCGAATACGATGACAAGCCCTAGATCTTTGTTTCTTTCGTCTTTTAACATCGTGATCGTAAGTTTCATTAGCAATGAATCTTCTTGAATTTGAATTCTCAATTCTTTTTGCAAAGTCTTGAAGTTGTTTTTCTTCATTTGGCTTATGATTTCTGAATACGTATCTCTATTTTGGCCAGTTAACACATTCGACACATCCATGCCGATATATCTATCTGCTGGAACTCTTAAAAGCTGAGCAGCTTTGGGATTCATAGTGGTAATCATGCCTTCATGATCAATGGAAATTACACCAGCACTAACATTGGATAAAATAACTTCGATATATCTATTGTGTTCATCAAGAATATCTAAGGTTGTTTTTAAGTTTTTATTTACCTCTAAAATTTCTTTTTCGGACTCTGCCAGTGATGAAGTCATGCGGTTGAAGTTTTTAACTAACTGGTTGATCTCTTGAGACCCTGTTTGAATATCCACAGGTTGGTAATTCCCCTGCGCCACTTGATCAGCAGCCTCACCTAAGGAGGCAAGAGGCGTAGCCAATTGTTTTGCCAAATAAAATCCAAACCAAGTTGCGCCCAACATAATTACCATTGTCATCAAACAAAGGATTACAAGGTAAATGGTTTTAATGGGCGATACCAGTGGATTGATGTCTCTAAAGTTATCGTAGGCTGATGCGATTTCATCCATTTTGGAAATCAATGAAATCGGAACAAAAGTTGAAATCACCAAGGCACCCTTATTGAGTTGACCATTTGCATAGTAGTTTAGTGGCGCGATGACCCTGATCAAACTTCCTTCTTGGAAGTGATGCATAGTACTTGAATCGGTACCTTTCTTGATTCCTTTTTCTAAGAATTCCAAGGAAACCTTTGGAATTTCTGGAATCGTTTTATTGTCTGAAATTGAAGAAACTCTTTCTCCAAATAAACCTGGATAGAATTCTACAACATCTAAGCTGTAAAGGCTTCTGTAATTGTCTAATTGTTTTTTGATTTCACCTTCAGATTTACCTTCGATCCCCTTTATAATCTGATTTGCAAAGTGGTAGTTTTTTTGCTTTGAAGTGAGGTAGTAAGAATTTGTAATTTCTAAAGAATCTCTCAAAACAGCTGAAGTCTTAATGCTAAACCATTTATCAAAACTGGAGTTGATGTAAAAAACCGAAATAAAGAACATTAGAACTGTAGGCACAAAACTGAACGTTACAAATGCTGCGATCAATTTTGACTTCAGAGAGCTTCCAATGATTTTTCCGCTGCGCTCAACAAAAGTTTTAACAACGTTTCTGAAAACAAGGAACGCTAGGAAAAGAAGGAGTACGATGTTGAAGTTGACTAATCCAAAGAAAAAGATGGAATGCATAAACGGAAGTTCACGACTTAAATAAGCAAGTCTAACTTCAACAAATGTTAAAATTAGGAATAAAACGGCAAGACATATTGCAATCAATATCTCTTTTTTGCGTTTTTTATTTTCGTCTATCTTTTCCAGTAAGTCTGGATTGATTTTTTCCACTAAAATGACTCTAAAATCATTTTAGTGGAAAGACAAGGAATTGGGACCCTTGCGGGTCTCTCATATTAGACTATGACTCTATGTGTGATTGTCCGCGATTATTGAACGTATTTTTTGTAAATTTCAGTTCCTACATGGAACGCAGGTCCACCTTTTTTGATTAGAGCTAAACAGAGATTCGAAGTTTGAGTTTTATCTAGATCCTCTTCTGTCTTAAGTACACCAGAAGATACAAAGGCTGAATCCAAAATGATTCTAGCATTGAATGGACTCATTTTCACTTCTAGGCTTTTTCTAAAGACACTTGCGTTTACGTTCATTTTGATCGATTCCATTAACAGCTCCTCGTGTTTTATCAGTTTACGTACAGGTTCTACTTCAGTTTCTTAATTTTTTTTAAAGCTTCTACCATTCGGATTGCAGTTTCCGCAGCATCACGCCCCTTGTGTCCGTGCTTGCCGCCCACCCTATCAAAAGCCTGTTCTTCGTTTTCTGTTGTAAGAACACCGAAAACTACGGGCTTTGTGAATTCCAATTGGAGAAGCGTACAACCTCTTTCGACCGCTTGGCAGACGTAATCGTAGTGAGTGGTCTCACCGCGAATCACCGCTCCTAGAGCTATAACTGCGTCGATTTTCTTAGTCTTGAGAAGTGCCTTAGCTATCAAAGGAATTTCAAATGCTCCCGGAACATGAACAAGCTCAACGCTCTTACCTTTAATTCCTTTTTCTTTTAAAAAAGCTACTGCGCCCTCTTCAAGTTTTGAAGTGACGTCTCTATTGAACTCAGCAACTACAATTCCAATTCTCATATTTTACTTCTGGCTCTTTAAGTTTGGCTATTTAGTTTAATAATGAATCAGTCTTAGGATCATCTTTTTCTAGGTCAGTAAAAGTATGTCCCATTTTTTCTTTTTTTGTTTTTAAGTACTTTAAATTTTCTTTTGAGGGAGTTGTTTCAAGTGGAACTTGCTCTACGATTTCTAAGCCATAACCTTTTAATCCTACTTTTTTAGAAGGATTGTTTGTCATAAGTCTCATTTTTGTAACACTCAGAGCTCTTAAAATTTGAGCTCCGATACCATAATCTCTTTGATCAGGCTTGAATCCCAAATGTTGATTGGCCTCTACAGTGTCCATTCCTTGCTCTTGAAGCTCATACGCTTTGATCTTATTCACAAGACCAATTCCGCGACCTTCTTGTCTTAAATAAAGCAAAACGCCTTTACCTTCTTTGTTGATCATATCAAGAGCCTTGTGAAGCTGAGGACCGCAATCACATCTTAGACTTCCGAATACATCTCCAGTCATACATTCTGAATGAACTCTTACTAGAACTGAGTCTTCTGTAGTGATCTCACCCTTTGTAAGAGCAACATGTTCCAAACCATTCACTAAACTTTTGAAAATACGAACCTCAAATCCATCGCCGTAAATGTTTGGGAGCTGAGCCTTTGCCTCTTCTTCGATGAGCGTTTCATTTCTCATTCTGTATTCTATAAGCTCTACGATTGTTCCAATTTTGATATTGTGTTTTTCGGCAAACTTTATTAAATCGGGAGTTCTTGCCATTGATCCATCTTCATTCATTACTTCACAAATTACTGCTGCAGGATTTAATTTTGCCATTCTTGCAAGATCCACGCTTGCCTCGGTGTGACCAGCTCTTTTTAGAACTCCACCGACTTGGGCGCGAATTGGGAAGATGTGTCCCGGCGTGATGATGTCTGTTGCTTTTGCGTTGATGTTAGCGGCTACTTCTACAGTTTTAGATCTATCTTGAGCAGAAATTCCTGTAGAGATGCCTTCTCTTGCTTCGATACTTACTGTGAATGCAGTTTTATTTGGAGAAAGATTCAGATCGTCCTTCACCATCAATGGAAGTTGAAGTTTTTCAATTTGCTCTGAAGTTAAGCTCAAACAAATTAACCCTCTTGCTTCTTTGGACATGAAATTTATTTTTTCAGGAGTTACGAAATCTGCAGCGAATATAAGATCACCTTCGTTCTCGCGATCTTCGTCGTCAATCAAAATGACCATCTTGCCTTGTTTGATATCTTCTACGATTTCCTCAATCGAATTCATTTTAGATTCTAAACTACTCATGGTCACATCTCCTGTCCTGTCATCTTCTCTCCTGACATTTCCTGTCTGGACATTTCTTGAAAATGAATCGCAGCTTTTGCCATATAGTCGAATTCTAGATTTACGAGATCTCCGGCTTTGATATCTCTTAAATTTGTTTTCTTAAGAGTCTCTGGAATCAAATAAAAACTCACAACGTCACCGTCCACTTCGTTCACCGTGAGACTTACTCCTGAAACACAAAGAGAGCCTTTTTTCCAAACGTATTTTTTGAATTCATCTGGAATTTGCACAGCAAAGAATAAGGTCCCATCGTTATTGAGAGTATCAACAATCTGACCAATACCATCCACGTGACCTGTTACCAAGTGACCGTGAACTCTATCACCAAATCTCAAAGATCTTTCAAGATTCATGAGCATATCTTTTTGAAGTGAGTTTTCCCATTTAGTGATGCTGAGAGTTTCTGGGCCGATTGCAAATTCAATTGTTTGATTGTCAAATTTTTCAACCGTCAGACAAACGCCATTCACAGCGATACTGTCACCGATTTTTAAATCATCAAAACTCTCAGGTTTTTGAACGAGAATTTGGTATACGGAACCATTTTTCTCAAGACGATTAATTTGAGTTGTGGATTCTACTATTCCTGTGAACATTGTGAAGAAATTTACACGCTTAGAGGGCTTTCGTCAATTGAACGAAAGCATAATGAAATTTATCCTTCCAAACGTTTAAAACGTTAAAAGCCTATACACTGCCTACTCGAGTATAAAGTATCCCAGGGTTTTGTTATTTAGCTTGTTGAATTCTTTGCTACTAATATTGGATTCCACTTCAACCGGATAATATCCCGAGATCCACTTGTCTTGCTTAAATGTAGCCGTTTTTTCAATGACTTGGCCCGGCTTCAATTGAGAACCGTCGTTTGGTGCAATTTCTTGAACTGAAAGCCACTTCTCATCCAAGGTATTTAAAGGTGTTAGATCAATTTTAGCCGATGTTGTTGGATACGGCACTTTTTCCATACCTGCGTTGATGACCTTATAGCGAATTTCTACTGTATGTTCGTCTTTTCTAATAACTTCAACTTGCTCCAAAGGAACATACAAATCTGGTTGAATCGTGCGCACACGCCCCTCCCACTTCGCTTTTTGAGTTGTGACCGGAGACATTGAAACCACATGGTCCTTGATCACCGTCCAGGCCTCAACTCCAGTATCCTTAACATTTTTAATTCCTACATCCGCGCCACCTCTCTTTAAGAAATCAAAAGCTTGAAGAATACCTTCTGTCGCGGAAATTTTATAGAATTTATTACTCTCTACTCTTTCCCCGCTGATCTTCATATTCTTTACAACAAAGTAAGTTTCTTTACCGTCAATTCTGTAGTCCGCGTTACTGACCTTTACGCCTTTACCCATTCTCACAATTAAATTGATTAATTGCTGAAGAGTTTCTCCGCGTACATCCATATTGAAAATTGTCCAATTCTTTCCCTTTGCCTGACTCCATACATGTGGAAACATATTGTAGAAATCCACGGTCGATGAAGTTCCTGTAAAAAGATCTCTTCTAAAATATTGACCCACATCAAATGCAGCTTCTGTCTTTCCTGCTTTTCTTATGGAATCCACGGCCCAGTTTCCCAGAACATCTTCCGTGATGTCAGAACAGAGAGGAAGGTTCACCTTAGATTCAAAAATCTTATCGTTGAATACATTTCCGCGAATTGCTTCGATTCTTTTTTGAAAACCAATCACCATGTCTTCGATGTACGCATTCTCTGGAACCGTATTATCGATCTGATGGATCTTGTGGTTTGTGAGTTCAACTTTGCCACTGTCTCTAACTGTTAACTCATACTCACCTAAATATTGCGCCCAGAATCCTGCATGAACAATTGGAACACCGTTTGTGTAAATAGGTTTTTTTGTGAGAATATGCGTATGACCACCTACGATCAAATCAATGCCAGATACAGATTCAGCAATTTTTTTGTCCTGATCTACGCCGATGTGAGTGAGCACGATAACAATATCTACTTTTTCAATTTCCCTGAGTATTTTTACATATTTTAAAGCAGCTTGAACAGGCTCTGTGATTCGACCCGGCTCGAAGAATGGATCAAAAATCATTTCAAAAGTAGAAATACCAAGGACACCTATTTTTTTTCCCGCAACTTCCTTAATTACATAAGGTTTCATGTATTTTCCAAGAGGAATATTTTCAGGAAGTTTATCTAAATTTAGGTTTGCCGCCAGCACGGGGACCTTGAATTCTGCAGCAGCAAAACCATCATAAAGTTCTTTAGGACCAACGAGCCATTCATGATTTCCGAAGACGATTGCGTCAAAACCAAAAGCTTCCATCATTCGGTGATTTGCCTCGCCGGAATTCAATGTATAGAAAATTGTTCCTTCTGTCCAATCCCCTGCATCCAAGAGTAAGTTGCTTGCGTTTTGCTTTCTTAAGAAATCCACTTTTGTTTTTAACTTTGAAATCCCACCCAGACGAATGGGAGAATCTTTGTTTGTAAAGTGACCATGAATATCACCCGTGTGAAGGATCGTGATTTTTGTATCTGCCATGGCGCTTGATATGCCCAGAGTCGAAAAAAGAAATAATCCAATAAAATAAATAACTACTGATTTTGTCATTGATGCAAATTTAATCATCTTTATCCCACCCGCATGGCTCTTAGACCATAGTCCTACTTAAGCACAATTCAAATACACTTTGCGCAACCTTTCAAGAGGTAAAAGAAAGTGGTCAAACAGTTACGTATCGTATTATACTTCCCCAATGCCCGCAGAATTTTCTCTCACAGCGTTAATGACCATTGCAATCACCCTAATTGCAATAGGGTCTCTCATCTGCATCCTTTATCTCAGAGGTTTTCTATATAACAAAAGCGAAGGCCCAGGCCTATCTTCAGGAAAACATAACTATAAGAGTATCTTTGGACACAAGGTGTACTTTACACAGGAAGGCGAAGGGGATCACATCCTCCTTCTTCATGGTATTGGTGCCTCGCACTTCGTATGGAGATTTATCACTCCGAAACTAGCAGAAACTCACGCTGTCACGGCCGTTGACCTCTTAGGATTTGGTTTAAGTGATAAGCCAAATACTTTTAAATACGATCTAGATAGCCAGTGCGATATGATCTTGGAACTTCTTAAAAATTTAGGAATTAAAAAAACCACGGTAATAGGAAGTTCCATGGGCGGAACCATAGCCTTGAGGCTAGCTCAAATAAATCCCGAGCTATTTAATAAAGTTGTTGTTCTTTCTCCTGCTGCTGATCCAAAGATCACGTTCTTTGATCTCAATAGAATTTCTTTTCTTTCTCCCGTAGTAAGACCTCTTGTTACAGAAAGGTTTGTAAAGCAGATCATGAAGCGCGTTTATACAGATAAAAAGAATATCACCGATGAAAATATCAGAATTTATTCCGAACCTTATCTGAGCAGCGAAGGTGCTGTGGATTCTTTTGTAAAATCGTTTTCGCTTTTACGTGACCCACGAGTGTTCGAACAGCTGGATGGGATCAAAAATCCAGTCTTGATTATATGGGGACAAAAAGACCGCATCATTCCTTTTAAGTTTGCACAAAAAATTCAGAAAAAAATCCCACACTCACTTTTAGAAATTCACCAAACCGCCGGCCATCACGTTCAAGAAGACGATCCCGACTGGGTTTTATCTAAAATTTTTCCTTTTCTAAAAGCCTAAAGTATCATCCGGATCGTCAAAAAAATCCTCTTTTCCTCTCTGAAACTTGATATTGATCTAGGTTTCCGGATTTTTCTCCGGCCCTTCCTAAAGGTTTCAAAACGAAAGTCTTAAGACTGTTAGACCAGTTTTCATTGGTTTCATGTCCAGTCGTGTTATTCCCACCACAAGTCCTGTCAAGATATCGCCAGCTGAATACGAAAAGCTTCATGTAAGAACAATTATAAAAAGATTATGTGAGTAAACATGTTGAATGTAACTCACATCCTGAAAAAGGAAAGGAGGCTTTCAAGGATGAATTAACAAAGCGTAGGATAAAACGGATTAAATCAAAAAAAGAGTTTAAGTAAAAACGCTTAAACCAGAAATAAAAAAAGGCTCGGATGCCATCCTCATGAAGAGGTTAAACAAGGAAGGAATATTTATGAAATATAAAGATTAATTTAATTGGAGGATTTACTATGGGATTAAGAATTAGCACTAACATGCCAGCGTTAAACGCTCAAAGAAACCTGAAGAACAGTCAGGACGAAATTTCAAACAGCTACGCACAATTAGCTAGCGGTAGCAGAATCAACAAATCAGCAGACGATGCTGCAGGACTTGCGATCTCTGAGAACTTAAAGGCTCAAATCAGATCTTCAAGACAAGCCTATAGAAACGCTTCAGACGGTATCTCAATGGTACAAGTTGCTGAAGGTGGTTTGAACGAAATCGGTAACATCATCGTAAGATTGAGAGAATTGGGAATCCAAGCAGCTTCTGACACTATCGGTGACAGAGAGCGTGGGTTCATCAATAAGGAAGTTGATCAACTTAAGACGGAAATGCAACGTATCGCGGATGTAACTACTTGGGGTTCTACTAAACTTCTTGATGGTTCATCACAACAGTTCGATTTCCAAGTTGGTATCAATAACAATGAAGCAGAAGATAGAATCTCTTTCATGGCTCAAGAAAACGTTGCTACATTGGACGCTTTAGGATTAACAGGTGTAGATTACACTTCTAAAGAAGGCGCTCAAACATCATTAGCACAACTTGATGAAGCTCAATACAAAGTGAACGGCACAAGAGCAAACCTTGGAGCTCTACAAAATAGACTTCAATCAACTCTTAGTAACTTAAGCATTTCTGATGAAAACTTAAGTGCTGCGAACTCACGTATCAGAGATACAGATGTGGCGAAGGCTTCTTCTGAACTTGCAAAGAACAACATTCTTTTACAAGCTTCAACTTCCACACTTGCTCAAGCCAACCAAACTTCAGCAGTGGCATTGAAATTGTTATCGTAATCATAAGTAAAACCGTCCAATAGGACAGTTCAAGACCCCTAAAGGTAAAGCTTTAGGGGTTTTTTGTTTTTTGCCCTCGATTTGTGGATAATTCTTAAACATCGCAATGCGAAATAACCTTCTGGGGATTGCGATTTCATTGCTCGAAAAACCCTTTCCTGTTTAAATAACCCATATTGATTTTGATTCTAGTTTTTAGATATAAAAAATTATAAGACATAGATTAATTTATTTGGAGGAATCTCATGGCTAAGAAAAAGAAAGCGGCACCTAAAAAAGGAAAAGCTGCTAAAAAGACAGCTAAGAAAAAAGCTGCACCTAAAAAAGCAAAAGGGAAAACTAAAGCTAAGAAGGCAAAGAAAGCTGCGCCTAAAAAAGCTAAAGCAAAAAAAGCGACAAAGAAAGCCGCTCCTAAAGCTAAAAAAGCTCCAGCTGTAAAAGCTAAAGCTTCGCAGAAGGCGTCGCCGAAAATGCCTAAGTCAAACAAACCTAAAGTTCCTTCTTTAGAAGATATCGCAAAAGACAACAAGGTTGTAATTCCAACTTCAAACCCTTTTGCCGCTGACAACTTGAAATCAAACAATGATTTCTCAAGATCAGCAGAAGATTTGGATGATGAAGAAGCAGGATCTTCATTCAAAAAAGATGATAAATTTTCTGGATCAGCAGATGATGACTTTGATAGTCTTGAAGACGACGAAGATGATGACGAAGACGATGAAACTCCACCGGGCGGCGGATACTTCTGATTCTCATCACGCTATCGTGATACTAGAAGGCAGCCTAACAGCTGCCTTCTTTATTTGCGGGCTCTTGCTTTGTCTATGAGGCCTTGAATGACATGAGCCCTTCTTTGATTCTCTCGAACTCTTGATTCACTCACTTCTGTTTCTTCTTTGCCCAGAGCATTCACTTCAATTTTTTGAACCACCAACTCCCCTTGAATTTCTACGTTCAATCGATGTAGCTCGAGATCAGTCTTTGAGATATTAAAGTTAAAATTTCTATGCTGTGAATGCATGAGCAAATAAAAACTCATGGCATAACCTGGATTTTCGGCATCAATATCAAAAAACTTTCCTCTGCTCTGATTATAATGTTTGTATCCGTAGAACAATTCAATCGGATCTACAGTGAGGCTTATTTTTCTTTGATCCCACAAAAGCTTTGCCAGAGTGTTTAATGGATTTGTTCCGTTTTCGGCAATGACCACTAGAGTTCTCTTATTTTCCATCGACTCGTAAGTCTCAATTCTAAAATTAACTCCGTGGGAGCTTAAATGAGTTTCAATCAATGGAATAATTTGATTTGCCACAAAAAAGGCTTCACTCGGCAGAGAGCCAAGATCTGGCATATATGTGTTTACTTCTGAGAGCCTTTCAGAAAACTGTGTTAAGTTTTTCATAGATTGAATTAGAAGGTCTATCTCACCACCTACGAAACGTCTATGATTCCGAACAGAAAAGTATCTAGGTTTTCCACCATGAGTGTGGGTTTCTAGTTTTACAATTTTGCTCTCGAAAGGCTCTTCAAAAAGTCTCCCACACACAACACTCGCGTGCGCTTGCACAGAAAGAATCAAAGAGATAATGATGAACAGAAATGTAACTCTCATATCAGTTTTACATCCTACAAACTAAATTGAATCCAACAATTGATTTATCTTTAAACTTTAAGAAAGATTCTCTATCAAAATTCATATCCGAATATTGAAGAGCTCCGGGAGGACGCTGCCTGTAACCAGACTCAAACATTTCTTCTTGATCAAGATAAGAATAGTAAGTCCATTCATCAGATTTCTTTTCAAAATTAAAATATGGTCGACCATTAATTTGTTCTGTCGTAAGAGTCTTCTCAAATGAAGGCGTCGGGACAAAGCGAACTCTCTCGAAGGAGATGTTGCCATTGTCCAACTTGGTAAACATATTCCCTTTACAGTTCAGTTTGGCAAGTGCCTCTACAGATATTATGAGCGTGAACGCAATAATCCAATTTTTCATAATGTCTCCGGTAAAAAAAAACGGCTTCGGGAATTCCCTAAAGCCGTTATCGTTCAAGATTTAAGATTTAATTACTACTCTTTCGAGTGAACTGCGAAATTATCGAACTCACCGTACTCATGAAGCTTGTTATAAAGCGTCTTGATCGTAATTCCTAAAGCATTTGCTGCTCTAGTCTTATTACCATCAAAGTATGAAAGAGCTTTGATAATATATCTTTTCTCTAATTCATAAAGAGTTGTTGATGGATCGTAATCATCAAACACGATTTTTTGATCAGGGCTTCTGATGTTCTCAGGAACATCATTTGGCATGATCATGTGACCTTCAGATAAGATCTGAAGTCTTTCGCATACGTTTTGTAATTCTCTAATGTTACCTGGCCAGTCGTACTTCACCATGATTTTCATAGCTTCTTCTGACATTTGACGACCGCGGTTTAAATGTTTGTGTGAACCTTTCTCTAGGAAGTAAGAAATCAACAAAGGAATATCTTCTTTTCTTCTTCTCAATGGAGGCATATGAGCAGTGATCGTGTTGATTCTATAGAATAAGTCTTCTCTAAAATTACCTTTCATCACTTCTGTTTCAAGATCTCTGTTTGTTGCTGAGATTAAACGAATATCAACTTTGATTGGATCTTTACCACCAACTCTATAGATCTCACCTTCTTGGATGAATCTTAAAAGCTTAGCTTGGATACCCGGAGACAATTCTCCGATTTCATCAAGGAAAAGAGTTCCACCGTTAGCAACTTCTGCTAAACCAGTTTTCTTTGTATAAGCACCAGTGAAGGCACCTTTTTCGTGACCGAACAATTCACTCTCAAGTAATGATTCTCTTAAAGCACCGCAGTTAATAGCTACAAAGGGCTTATGAAGTCTTCGTGACTTCTCGTGAATTGTTTTTGCGATCAGTTCTTTTCCAGTACCGCTTTCACCGAGGACTAAAATAGTTGCGTCTGATGATGCTACTCTATCAACCATTTTTAATAGCTGACCCATAACATCGGCTTTATAGACGATCGTTGTGTTTTGTTCTGTATTAGATCCGTTGTTGCCAGAATCTAACGGATTAATGTTAGTATTCTTATTAGAAGGCAAAATTATGTTATCAGACGACATATACGTACCACCTTTGATTAGTTGCGTCGTTTAGTGTCTCAACTAAAGACTAGTCTTTGACACGAGGCACAATTTACCAGGTTGCTGTAATTAATGCAAGAAATTTTTTATACTCAGCGTTATAGTAAAATATTTAGCAATTACAGCTACTTATTAAAATATTCAACATCAAAAAGACTGCGACAGTAAAAAAAATATTATGGAAAGCCTACAAAGAGTAAGTTTGAAATATCTCTATCACCTTAAGTATGTCAAGGGCTATTCACCTCAGACAATTAGAGCTTATATAGTTGATTTAACACAACTTTTTGAAATTTCTACAAGTTATTTTGAGGAGAATTTGCCCAAAAAGCCGACAGCTGAAGGTCAAAAGCAGAAGTTGGATGAAAAGACTCTTTTGGCAACGATTCGAACCTACTTTTCAAATCTTAAAAGTCTTAAACCTGCCTCAAAAAACCGCAAAATCGCATCCGCGAAGAGCTTCTTGAGGTGGGCGTACGAAAATCAATATATTGATGAGGATCTTTCTCACAGACTTCACATCAATAAGGTGAACCCGGCTTTGCCCAAGTATTTGTCAGTGGATGAAGTGATGTCTTTATTTAAAACCATCAATGAGTCTATAAAAACCAAAGACTCTGATCAGCTGAACCAAGAAAAACTTATGATCACTCTAATGTATGGATGCGGCCTTCGCGTATCTGAGTTGATTGGTCTTACGTGGAATCAGGTCCATATAAAGAGAAAATGTCTTATTGTGATCGGTAAAGGAAAAAAGGAGCGTATGATTGCGCTGCCGTCTGGTGTTCTGAAACTTCTTTCACAGTATAAATGTGAGACCGAATATCTTTTTGAGAATCTCACGCAACGAAAAGTTTATTCTATTGTAGAAGGCTGGAGTAAACGCGCTGGTATTATAAGAAGAATCAATCCTCATGCTCTCAGACATTCCTACGCCACTCACCTTCTGATGAGCGGCGCAGATTTGAGATCTATTCAAGAACTTTTGGGTCATGAAAGCTTAACGGCCACTCAAAAGTACACGCATCTAGATATCGATCATCTGGCTCGTACTCTGGAGGCGCATCACCCGCTTTCGAAGAAGTAAAAATATCTATATCAGTGACATTCTGCTTCAAAAATTGCTTTGTACCCATATAAAATTTCTCCAACTTGGGCTGAATGATTTTTCACAATTGGGTTTGATTGCACTCTGAATCTGACGCCAGCAGAGCTTTCTGAATTATAAGATACAGTTGGATAATCAAGAACTTCTAGAACAGCTCCCGTCTCAAGTCTGCGAGTTTCATCAATGTTAAAATTTGTTGATGAGTTATAAAAAGTAAATCCGTTACTGTCATTAATGGCCAAAGTACAAGTTGGTGTGTACTCCGGATCATGACCTGGGGTTTCGTCACTGCGGCACTGTCTTGCCTCTTGACGAATCAAATCCAATATTTTCAAAGTTTGCCTAGAATCATCTTTTAAAACTGCTTGCTCAGCCTGTTTAGTTAAACGAATAATAAAACGTCCATCACAGCTCCCGCCAGAAGATTTATCAACACCATTTTTTCGTGGCTGAGCGTCGGCATTAAATGCAATCAAACTTGCTATAAATATTAAAAACATAAATTTCATAATTTTTTCTCCTTTGTTTGTTTTTTAAATACCTTGGTAATAAAGACGTGCATTCATTTCTTCATAGCTCATGGAATCTCCTGTTAGGGTTACTGGCAAACCGACATTAGCTTTGTAATGGCTTTATTTGAACCCGCAAGTTTGTAAGTTAAATTTGCCGATGATTCACCGGAGTTTAATCGCATCTTGATGTTTAAAATATTATCAGCTCTTAAACGTTCTAATAATTCTTCTGAGATGGGTTCTTCGACGTAGATTGCGGTGTCATCATTTATCAAATATGGCAATCCCATTTGTTGAGTTATACTGCTTGTACCAAAAGCAACGCTTTCAATTTGAGAATTCCAAACATTATTCCAGAACTCTCGAGATGGTCTTATTCTAAAATTAATTCCATATTCATTTGATCGACACGTAAGAATGAGTCTATTTCACTGTCAGTCCTTTACACTCGCAGTGTACTTTGGACAAGGATAGTAATCGCCCCATGGACCTGGAATCGTTTTGCATGTGCGCTCTTCTGAGCGGAAACTCCAAATCGAAGTTGGAGCTTGTGGTTCTGTTGGACTCGGTTTTGCCAATTCTCGAAGGATTTCTACTGCTTTTAATAATTCTCTATTGGTTTTTTCACGATATGGGTCAGATTTTTTTAACGTTTCAATAGCGTACTCTTTAGCATTTTGCGTATTCACCTTCGCCAGTTGTACAATTGATCTAAGCATGTAAATTGTGGAGCTGTGCCTATATAAATCCAATTCATTAATTAATCCCAAACCCAACCCATACGCGAGCTCATTATTTATTGTACTGGCATTCCTAATTACAACATTAGACATAACGTAAGTCGAAATTTCACGATAAGGATCAAAGCTCTTGCCTAATTTCTTTCCTGCATAAAATAAATTTTCATCGCAAAGAGATAGATTTTTTAAAGCATTATCAAAATTCGATTCAACTTGATGCTCTCTGTACGGATCCACCGTTGAAACGGTTTCATTTATCGTCTGAGTAGTGCAAGCCTCACTGGCTGGCGAAAATATCATTACTAATAAAAATAAGCCTATACAAAAATTCTTCATTGAGGTCCCCCGTTTAATTTAAAAATATTTATTTAACCAAATTATAAGCGGCTTCAATTTCATAAGGCGCAACGCTTTCGTTTGTATCAGGATCTTCTTTCACAGTGCATTTGATTGAAGGATTCTCCACTGGAGTTTCGGCAAAATAATTTTGACTTAAGAACACTAAAGGTAAAATTAATAAATATTGTTTCACAAAAACTAATCCTCGTTTGGTTTCGATAAATATCTACTCGCTGCATAATTTTCTCTAGATTAATTTTATAAATTGTTATAGTGTTCTTTTATTTTAAAATAACTAATTTGTATTAAGTAATTGAAATTATATAACTGAATAGAATTTATTAAATATGATTAATGATGTATTTAAATATAAAAATTTCCGTGAGGATAAATTAATCACAATGGCAAACTTACAAAAGGTTTGCGCTTTAAACTTTCCAATCATATTGGGCTATCGACAAATCTATTTTTCAAATCGCCGTCGTGGGCTGTAGCCGTCATGCTATAACGGCTAATCCATGGATACTTATTATATGTTACTGAGCAGTATTCCAGAACCCTTTTAAATCTTCATTTACAATTTTTGGTAGAGCCAACAAAATATGTACCATGAACATTGTTAGCCAATATCAAAGCCGATTCATGGGGAATGATATCATTGTTCTCGTCCAAATAAGATGCCAGGACAACCACCGTTTCATATTTGGCCGACTTCTCGTAGCTTTTAGCAAAATAGGTTTGAACTTGATCGGAGATCTTCCCTCTAATTCCATATTTTTTCAGTGTAGCTTCAATCTCTACAGGCATTTTTCTAGTGTCTGAAGCAAGTACCAGAGCAGGCATTTCCATACCCTGCTCTACCCCACCAGACGACGGAAAACTGAATAACAATCTGCCTGGCACATCCAAATACAATCTCATTCCGGCCATATTTTCATAAGTGCAATAGGTTATACCTTTTGCCGTTTTGGCTCTTTCTTTAGCTAACGGTATCTCGCGAATGATTCTCTTCTCCTCCGCTGGGGTGATCAATGGAAAATCTTCCGCGTGGGTAGTTATAGATATAAGCATAATTACTAAAAATAATTTCTTCATAAACTCTTTCTCCTTTTTTATTAAAATCTTCATGTTTCTTTCTGTAATTTTTTAATTTGAATAATGAGGGCTATTCCAAGTGGGAAATGCAGGGGCTTGATCACGGAATGCTTTCACAGCTTCGATAGCTTTAACCCATTTGTCTAATTCCATATCTAAAAGACTCATATTGACTACAAAAACTGAGTCCTTAGAGTTTACCTTGATCACATTTGTCGTTGAGCTGCAGCTCGTTTCAGAATGTGCGAACTTTTGGTGGTATCTATGATTCTTTTCACTTCCACTGAAGTTTAATGAGAAGAACAATAGACGGAATTTCAACCCACCAGATCTGTCATCTTTTTCGTAATTCTTAGTGTTGATATAGTTCGTGGAAAGGCAGCGAGTCACTGTTTGCGAACCAATAAAACTCACCTCTCTCACCATCGCAAAAGTTTCTTCAATATTTTGCCATGGCACGTCCTCACCCGCCTGAATCATTTCATAGATGGCTGAAGCTTGAATCATCGCAAGTTCTTTCATAATAACAAGGCTGGACTCGTTCTGATTCATCAGATCATTTAGACTTTTTCTCAGTTGAGATAGGCTTTTTACAGCCGCAGACTCTTGCGCCAAGACTTCTTTTGGATTTGCAGCAATGATTTTCGTAATATCCAAACGACTTTTACTTGAGTCCTTATAGCTAAATGAACCACTGATCAGAAACCCGCTCAATCCTCCTCCATATTTATCTTGAGAATTGGTAGTTTTTCTTTCAGTCAAAACTTCTTTATTTATCTCGTGAATTGTAGAATTCATCTGCACTTGAATTTTATTTAAACCAAGACCCTGATAGATCATACGAATGGCTTTATCTGTCTTAATTAAAATTTCTTTAGAACTATCATATTCAGAAATATTTGGAATCAAAAGATTTTCCGATCTCGCAATCGATATATCCACGAACATAAGAACCGCTAAAATAAAAATTATTTTTTTCATAAATTCTCCAAACTATTAAATTAATAAGTCGCCAAGTATTGACATTCTATTACAGTCTTCTCTCGATCAGAGCCATAGCCATTCCATTGATCACCAAAACATTTCATGAAGGCTTGATTGGAAAAATTGATTCTTTTAAAAACAGAAGAACATTGATTTTTAATAGATTCTTCGCTTTTATAGCCATCGTTATAATATGTTGTTACACACAGTCTGTAACTCGCATCTAATTCAACGTCTTTGGATTCAGTGCTTAAGAAACTTTTAATCACGCTTTGAATTTTTTGATCCAGTTCTGCATCGATTCTTTGCTCTAAAGATTCTCCTGTGTAGCCAAGATCTTGTCCCTGACTCAAAAGATAAGTTTTCAACTCGCGATTAAACATATAATTCTGATCAGAATTAGCCACCTCATAATCAAAAACCAAAAGCAGACTTTTACTATTAGGGTCTTGCAAATAAAGTGGGATTGCTCTCACGGCATTGATATCATTTCTGATTTTTTCTTTGTCTTCAGACAACAAACCAAACGAGCCGCGTTTTAAAGCTTGGTGAAAAGCTTGTATGTAAACTAAGTTTGTTCTTTTAAGCAAGTTGAGTAGATCTAAAAAATACCCACTTCGATGTTCTTCAATGGCTTTCATCACTTGGTTCTGTGTATGCACAGAAAAGCTTGAAAGCTTTTTCCCTAAACGATCATATTCTGCAGAGAAAGTATCTTTAGGAACAGCAATGATTTCTTTTCTATTTGATTTTGGATCAAGACCGGTTTTGATTCTTGCTTCATCCAAACTCTGTTTAGCCAGAGTCATGGCCGCCTCATATTGCTGCTGCGACATTAGAAGGTTCAACTGATTAAAATTTGCTGACACTTTCTCTACTAAGACTTTTAGCATTTCATCCGTATTTGCTGCTTTTGGTGGATTTAAACTTTGTGTTGAAGTTTCTTCTTCTTGAACTTCTTTTTTCTTTCTTCCAAAAGCACCGGCTTCTGCTGGTAAACAACCAATTAAAAATAATACTGCTACAATTGTTGCAAGCGTGCAGCGCAAAATATTTCTCATAAGCATCTCCTCTTTTTTGATTCGTGTAACTTCTACGCTTTGCGCAATTTTCTCTAGATTAATTTTATAAAAAGATATAGCATTCATTTATTTTAAAATAATGAAAATTACTTAACTAATTGATATTAAAAAGATATATGGAATTTTTAAATAATGAAAATAGATGTAATTAATTATAAAAAATATAAAAAGTATCTCGCTGATAAAGTCGATCACGATAGTAAACTTACAAAAGGTTTACGATTAAAGCTTTGTGACCACATTGGATGTCAGCCCTCTTATCTCTCTCAAGTGCTTAACGGAAATCCTCAATTCACTCTAGAGCAAGCACATCTTATCAATAGTTTTTTTATGCATAATAAGTTGGAAGCAAAATACTTTCTCCTACTCGTGCAAATGGAACGTGCAGGAACAAAAAATTTAAAAGATTTTTTCTCTGAGCAAATTGAAGAAATATTGGAATCTAGATTTGATCTTAAAAAGCGTCTAAAAGAAACAGATGAAATTCCTGATGAAGCAAGACATCGATACTACAGCACATGGTACTATTCGGCGATTCACATCATTCTAGCAATACCTGAATTTCAAGACATCGACTCCATTGCCAAAAGATTTAATCTTCCTCCTCAAATAGTTAAAGACGCAATTCAATTCTTAGATGAAACGGGACTCATTAAAAGCGAAAAAGGAGTCTACGTGCTCACCAACAAAACGATTCACTTAGAAAGAAATTCTGTTTTCATACATCAGCATCATATCAACTGGAGGAGCCAGGCTTTACAATCAGCAGAGAAAAACCTGCCGACAGACATGCACTACTCTAACACTTGCTCTATCGCTAGAAAAGATTTTCCAAAAATAAAAGAAATCTTTTTAAAAGCCATTGAAGATGCTAGAACTGTAATCCGACCTTCTAAAGACGAAGAACTGTACGCCATAACCTTAGATGTATTTAATGTATAGAGGACTTATGAATAAAAAAATTTATTTAGTGATCGCAATACTCGTCTCTTCAGTACAATCTTTCGCCGGACATGAGAGTGGCGGTGGTGGCGGAGTACTTTACGGCAAATCCAAGCCCGTCCTTGTAGACTTCCTCAATATTAATCCTGACTTTGAAGACAAAGACTCCCATTTAGAATGGAATTCTTCACAAATTAATGATGTGAATACAAAAATTGAACTGACTAGAATAATTGAAGACCAAGTAAGATCTGAGAATTCTGCATTTGATCTCGCTTTGACTATTATAGAAAAATGGGAAACACAATTTTTAGATTTTACAGCCGGCACAATTCATACCGCTTTTATGAAACCTCTAACATGGAGCTTTACTGAAAAAAACCTTTCAGCTCCAGACTCATACCTACCTATTCCAACTATTTCTCGGAACAATATTAAGACGGCTGCTTATTATGAAAAAGATGGTCGCAATTACTCTGTTATAATCTCTAGAAAAATTTGGAATGACCTTGGAGTTCTTAGCCAGGCAGGACTTCTCGTACATGAAGTTCTTCGCCACCAACAGATCGGATGGTCGAATCAGTTTGATGAGAAAAGCTTACAGCAAGCTACTGCGCTGATCATGTTGTGCGAACCCCACTCTAGCATCAATCAATATTTATTTTATGTTACTCAAAATAGATCAGATCTTGCTCAATATTTAGTTGGAAACTTTGATGAAGTTATAAAAAAATACTGTAAGAGGGTTTTATGAAATTACTTATTACGCTACTTATTCTTAGTTCTTTAAATGCTCTCGCAGCAAAGCCGCCAGAGCAATCAACGGTAGATCAATATGTTTATCTTGCTTTAAATTTGAGTAATGAGCAGCTTCAAGGCAATGGTAAGTTTACTTGTGAGTATGCAGTTGTATTGGATTCAACGTTCACATCTCAAGGTAAAAGCTTAATGGAGGCGCAAACAAATGTGGCTTTAAGATGCATTAAGAACAAATGCAATCAAATGCCTTCGCTATTGGCAGCGGCACACCTAGAGCTTACAGCTGTTGGTGATGAAGAGTTAGCCCTATTGATGAAAGGTCTAGGTCATACCCAAGAAGAAATCAACAATGCCCTGAGCAATAGGAAAAATCCCGATGCAGACCACACAACTGCTTCGACTTGCGCTGAAGGATCGTCGACACTACGTGCATTTGCAGTTGATTCTTGTTTTGCTATTCCTATGCAATGTTTTGAAAATTAACCTCAATAGGTTTGCCCACAATTATAGTATCTGATAGTTTTTAGATATGCACAAAGCAATATTCCTAGATAGAGATGGCACCATTATCGTAGATAAAGTGTACCTCAACGATCCTGACCAGATTGAATTTCTTCCGAATGCCATTGAAGGCCTAAAGCTTTTTCGCGACATGGGCTTCAAGATTTATGTCGTCACCAATCAGTCTGGCGTTCCTCGAGGGAAAGTCACTATTCCAAATCTAAATGAAATTCACCGAAGAATGAGCGTTGAATGTGAAAAGCATGGCATAACGATCGAAAGATTTTATTACGCTCCTTATATGACAGATTCAAATCACCACATGAGAAAACCAAATCCCGGAATGCTCGAAGAAGCCCATAAGGATTTTGGTGTAGACTTCAAGAAAAGTTGGATCATCGGAGACAAGATGCTCGATGTAGAAGCGGGCCACAGAGCTGGCACTCGCTCTATACTATTAAAGACAAGCGGTGAAGATCCTGAAAAATCAGACTTTGCTCCGCCAGAATACATCGCAAACGACCTACTAGACAGTGCTCAATTTATTAAAGCTAGCGTACTATAAAAAACTACCTCTATTCTCGATGATTTTTAAAATCCGTACTCGGCGTTGAATAAGAATCCGAGTGTCCACTTGTCATATTCTTGAGAAGGCGTGTCGGAATCGTTCAACACGTAGGTTCCGAGAAGAGTTCCGCTGAGCCACTCGGAGAGCTGTTTAGTAAGAGTCAAATTCACAGTCTTATTTATATCTTTTTCTTTGGTTTCATAATCCAAAAGGTACGCTGTTAAGCCTCCTGCAAAAGTGGCTTTGTCATTAAATACTGGTGTCAGATAAAGCGCGCTGATATCAAAACGCTTTGAGCTATTCGTCGCATCCTCAGCATTTGTCGTTGTGAAGTTAAGGTCAGCTAAAATTCCTTTTGTCTTTCCAGGATTTATAAAAACCATATTTGACCATTTAAAATTGATCTTATTCGCATTCTTACCTTGATCAGCTATTTCAAAAAAATCATCTTTTCTAAATCCTAAAGTAAAAGTCGTAAACCAATCATCTCGCATGATGAAAGTATTCCCTGCCTCTAAGAAATAACCTTTCAAAGTTTTCTTAGGATCACCTGTATCCGCCTCTTGTCCCAAGTACAGCAATTCATAACCTGGCTTGATATCTAATTTGTAGGATTTCCCAAAGAGCGCAGTCTTATAAGCAAAAGGAGCATTCACTTGAATCGACCATGGATCGTAATGAGTGGCATCGTCATTCTGTGTATAAATATAATCTGATCTCACCTTCAAACCAAATTCATATGCTTTTGTGAATACAGGACGATAGTAGGCACCCAAACCCAAAATGTATCTTAAGCTTTTCTCTTCTGTTGCAGCTCCTTGGTCACCGCTCGAATCACTCTGCTGTAAAACATTTGAGTCGTAAAGGGCCCCCAGTGAAGCATTTAAGAATATTTTTGTTTGTTTTAGTTTGGCGTATTGTAGAGCTTGATTGATGTTATCGATATAGTTTTCTGCTCTGGAATCTAGCTTTGGATCCTTTGAAGTATCCAAAACCTCCTCAAACATAGGTTTAGCTTTTTCATAAGTTTTTTGATCGTAATGAATTAAACCCATATAAAAACTTGCAAGCGGAGAAAGCTTTTCGTCTTTTAATTTTTTTAAATCTGAAAAAGCCAAAAATGCAGATTCATAATCTTTCATCGCATAGAGAGAAAGAGCTGCATAGTAGAGAGATTCCTTCTCGAATTCTTTATCTTCTTTTGCGACGTTAAATATCACTGCAGCTGCATTGTATTTTTCTAATTTGTACAAACTCATTCCATACTGGAAATAATATTTTGTCAAATTTGGATTGAGTAGAAATGCCTTTCTAAAATTATCTTCCGCCTGTTCAAATTGGTTAGTCTTATAAAGATCCAGTGCTGCTTCTGCAAATTGCTCTGCCTCAGCAATTCTTTTCTTTTCGGCGGCGTCACCAGCCGCAGCAAATTCTTTTTTGTATTTTTCGATACGTTGTCTTTCTGTTTGCTCTAAGCGGAAACGGTCCACGAGTCTCTTTTGAACTTCTTTTCTTCTCGTTTCATTATCTAAAGCAAATTGCGCAAGCTCTTGGCTGTCCATTATGGCCTTCGCAGCGGCATAGTCTTTAGATGTTACTGAGGAAAGATCCATCGAAGGGGATTTTTGATTTTGTAACTTTATGAGATTTAAAGCTTCCTGTGCTTGGTCTTTGTTTTCGAAAACTTCTAAAGTTTGCACTCCTACTTCATTTTTTCTATAGAACAAGGGCTTTCTCTTGAGTTGACCTGAAACAATATCTTCGCTGATTTTCTTTAGCTCTTTTTCACCTAGTAATTCTTTTTCATTTAAAACATAAACCTCGGGCTTAATTGATTCATCACCTCCCCAGGAGATAGAATATGTCCCTGAAAATATGGATGAGTCTGGAGCAGTTTCTTCCAGTAGCACCTGCATTGTCTTTGCACTCTTACCATCACGAAGGATCACAACACCGCTATCAATCACAGCGGGATCCTTATTCCAAATAGCGCTACCTAATTTCACTTGAACGATTTTTTTGGAATCAAATTCTGCACGTGATTTTCTAATCTTAGTTTGAGCAAATGCAAAATTTGAAAACAAGAGAACATAAATAAATGCAATTAACTGATGTTTTATCACTTGCTGATACCCACTTTAAAAAGTCATATTCGAGAGGCAACATTAGAATATACCTTATGGATTGGGCTGTAAATTGATTAAGAGATTGGTCTTACCTTGGATGAGTGTCGGATCAACCGTTGTCGGCACCCCACACTGGCCATTCGGGCAAGGTTGATTTGTCCCAATACCAATTGTAGGAACAATTGGAGGTGGAGGCATTTGATTATTACCAGTAACCACTGGAGCAGAGACATCTTCGCCCATTTGATTCAACACAGATCCTGGAGCAGTAGCACCATTATCTTGCGGTGGCTGGTTTGAAGGAGTTCTTTCTTTTTTCTCGCCATTAGGTTGAGCCGGTTGATCGCTCTTTGCTGGCGGAGCTTCGGCAACTGTTTGTGAATTGAGTGAATTCATCTCTGCCTCTGGCATTACCACTGGCGTTGCTGGAGCCGTTCCCATTGCTGCCACAGTGAATTGCCCAGGTGTCACAGAAACGGGATTTGTAATTTTACCCATTTTATCTAGACCCGAACCCACTTCAACTACACCTTCAAATGTCACGACTTTAGACGTGCTTGTCACTTCGTTGAAGGACACTAGGAAATCTGTCCCCCTTACACCGGCTACTGAAGATTTTGTTTTTACTTGGAACTTATTCGTATCCCCATCATATTTTTGGTTTACAGTTGTTCGCACTTTTCCGTAAATTACGTTCAGCAAGGCACCTTTCTTGTTCGTGTCCGGATTGTATTCATATTTTTCTAACAAAAATTTAGAATCAGGAGAAATGTTGATAACGTTTTTATCTACCATCACAAGTTTTGCTCTAGAGTCTTTTCCTGTCGAAATAGTATCGCCTTGAACAACTTTGGTTCCTACTTTAGCTTTTATGGTTTTGTCTTTTTGAATGACTTGTACATCACCTTTTACAACCATCAAAACACCATGAGCGTTAGAGTTTGCAAAAGAATTTGGGCTTATCAAAATGAAAAATAAAAAAACGCCACTTAGGGTTTTCAAGCTAAACTCCTTAAAATACGTGCTATATCGTGATTCGCCTATCACTATTATATCGGATTTTTAAGAGCTGAACTTGATGTCATCTCAGTTTGAGACGGCTCTCAATTTGGGTCGAGGTCTACTCGTCCAATATAGTCTTCCAGTGAAGATTTAAGCTTTCTATAATCAGGACTGTCTTCGTATTGCGGGTGAAAAGTTACGTAGTCCGAGAACTTCTTTTTTAGAATTCCACCCAAGTCTCCACCTAACTCTAACATTCCTTGAGTGTATAAAAATTTAATTTCGAAGTGTTTTTTTAGAGCAGAGAAATCCTTCGCTTTTTCGAGTGCCTTTAAGCCATGCCCTAAAAGTGAAAATAAAGACTGAGAATCAGGTGCATCTTCCTGGGCCACGAGCTCAATCAATCTTAGAAAGTAAAAGCTAAGATTGAGCTTATCGTAATCCGTTCTTAGGCCTTCAAAACTATCGATGATTTGAGCTTCCATTAAGACCGGAAGCATTCCTTCTTGTTTTGCTTGCTGATATTGAATTTCAATAAAATGCGTGGGCTCTAAAACTCCGCCACCGAATCTTTTTTTACTTTTGAGTGCCGCCGGAGCCATGGCAGAAATTTTTGCGCCTCTTTGATTTATTCCATTCACCATCAGATGAGAGTCGGAGTATTTACTAACTTTGAGAACTATGATTTTGTCTTTTTGATGTTTCATTGATTAATTCTGAAACACTCTGTAAGCAGCACCAAAGGTGATGAAAACAGCTGTGATATTTGAAGCCGCGAGGAAAAGTGAAACGGATGCCACCGTTGGATCAACTCCAATTCTTTTCATTACAAGTGGAATCAAAGTTCCGATAGAAACTGAGCATAAAAGTTGAACAAGCAAGCTCGCACCCATAAAACAGCTAATAAATAAAGTTTCGCCGGCAAGTAAACTTAAAATTGTAGAGAGAATTCCAAAAACTAAACCAAACACCACCGAACAGATCATTTCATTTTGTAAAAGTTTTTTGATAGCTCTCATATCAGGATTTTCAGAAATCAAAGCATTTACGATGGATGTTGCTGATTGAAGCCCGACTGCTGAACTCATAGCAAGAATAATAGGTAAAAATGCCGTTACCGCAAGCCAAGCTTGAGAGGTTTTTTCGTAAAGCAGTGACCAAATGAAGTTATAGCAAATCACACCGCCAATGTAAGTTACAAGTAGCCAAGCCGATCTTGCCTTAATACGTCCCCAAGGACTCTCATCATCACTAGCAGACACGAGACCCATTGCGAGTAAATTTTCTTGTGCTTCTTCACGGATAACGTCGATCACATCATCTACCGTGATCACACCCATGAGTGTATTCGTGTCGTCAACAACTGGAACTGATAAAAAGTCATAACGTTCAACAATTTTAGAAACTTCAATCTGATCTGTCTCTAAAGCAACGCTCACAACTTCCGCCGTCATAATGTCCTTTAAAGTTTCGCGAGGCTTTGAAAGAATGATTTCTTTTAGAGAGACAACCCCGGAAAGTTTATGTGAATCATCAATGACGTAGATATAAAAAGTAATGCTCGCATTGTTTTCGTCGCTTTGCATACGACTGATAACTTCTGAAACCGCCATATCCTGAGGGAAAGCCAAATATCCAGAACTCATCAATCCCCCAGCTGTGTCCTCCGGGTATTTCATAAGATCCGTGACTTCCCTTTTTTCGTCGGTCTGCATTGAGTCTAAGATCGTTTGCGAAAGTTCTTCTGAAAGGTTTCCTAAAAGATCTGCAGCATCATCCGTTTCCATTTCGGTAACGATGGCTGTAACTTGGGCCTTGTCTAATTGCTCAACAACCTCTTTTTGGATGTCTTCGTCCAAGTGGGATACAATTTCAGACTTCTTTTCGATAGAAAGCTTAAGAGCTAATAGCTGGCTACGTTCATGCGGATCCAACTCTTTTAGAATGGCTGCAATATCCACCGCGTGCGTTTTATCCATAATAATTTGGATATTTTTAAGGGCATTACGTCTTAAAAGCTTTCTAACGCTCGATATGAGAACTTTAAGTCTGTTATCTATCATAAAATATATATAATGCGGCCCTTACAAGATGTCACCGATTGAATTTACGAAATTTTTATGAAATTATAGCACCCTTTAGAAAGATCAGGATAAGGACGTAAAACTATGAAAATTTGTGTAATCGGTACGGGCTATGTTGGATTAGTTGCGGGCGTTTGCTTTGCAGATGCTGGTCACGATGTTACTTGCGTGGATAAGGACCCTAAAAAAATCACCCTTTTAAACGACAAAAAAATTCCTATCTACGAGCCAGGGCTTGAGGAATTGTTAGAACAGGCTGTTCAAAAAAAGAAAATTCTGTTCACTACTGATCTTCCAAAAGCAGTACAAGCCAACGAAGTGGTATTCATCGCCGTTGGTACTCCAGAAAAAGATGACGGAAATGCCGACATGGGCCCAACATATCAAGTTGTTCAATCCATCTGTGACGCTGCCAACGGACAAAAATACGTAGTTCTAAAAAGCACAGTTCCAATCGGGACTGGCCGTGATGTTAAAAAATACTTCAAAGAAAATTGCAAACACCCAGTTCAGGTTGTGAACAATCCGGAGTTTTTAAAAGAAGGCGCCGCAATCGAAGACTTCTTAAGACCCGACAGAGTCGTTATTGGTTGTGAAACTGAAGAGACTCGAAAAGTTATGCAAGAACTCTATGATCCATTTGTGAAAAACGGAAATCCTATCATTTTCATGGACAATACATCGGCTGAAATGACGAAGTATGCAGCGAACTCTTTCTTGTCGGTTAAAATTAGCTTTATCAATGAGATGGCAAGACTGGCAGACGCTGTCGGTGCTGATATTGACTCTGTAAGAAAAGGATTCACATCAGACTCAAGAATCAACCCGGCGTTCTTCTACCCAGGTGTAGGCTTTGGTGGAAGCTGTTTCCCAAAAGACGTTCATGCTCTGATGAAGTCTGGTCACAAAAATAATGTACCTATGAAGATCGTAAGCTCCGCCCTTGAAGTGAATAGAGATCAAAAGTATTACCTAGTTCAACTTGCTGAAAAGCACTTCGGTGGAAGTCTCAAAGGCAAAAGAATTGCAATGTGGGGCTTAAGCTTTAAACCTAAAACTGACGACGTAAGAGAAGCTCCTGCTCAGTACATGATTGAAAAATTAAATGAACTTGGTGCGACCGTAATTGCCTATGACCCCGTTGCTGGTGAAAATGCCAAAGAATTCTTTGGAACTCCGTTTGATCTAGGAACTGACGCGCTTGAAATTACAAAAGGTGCCGATGCGCTCTTTATCGTCACGGAATGGAATGAATTTAAAAATCCAAATCTTGAAGTTGTAAAAGCGAATTTAAAAACTCCTACAATCTTTGATGGTAGAAATGTTTTAAATCCCGCAAAAATGAAACAACAAGGTTTCAATTACTACTGCGTGGGCAGACAAGCTTTGGTCTAAGAAAGGATTCACTGGATGAGCAAAAAAGTTTTAGTTGCAGGTGGAGCAGGTTTTGTTGGAAGTCATCTTGTAGATCTTCTCTTAGAGAAGAACTATGAAGTGACTGTGATCGACAACTGCATTACCGGAAGTAAGAAGAATCTTGCTCATATCAAAGACAAAATTCGCCTTATTGAAAAAGACATTCGAGAGCCATTAAAGTTCGATCAAAAATTTGATCAGATCTATAATATGGCTTCACCGGCCTCGCCGATTGATTTTGAAAAAATTCCGATGTTCATCATGGAAACTGCTTCTATCGGACATAGAAATCTTCTTGAAGTTGGAAAAGAAACTGGTGCTAGAGTATTCTTTGCTTCAACAAGCGAAGTGTATGGAGATCCGGAAGTCCATCCACAACAAGAAGACTATCGTGGAAATGTAAGTTGCCTTGGACCAAGAAGCTGCTATGACGAAGCAAAACGTTACGGCGAAGCTCTCTCGATGATTTATCATCGCACTTATGGTGTGGACACAAGAATCGTTAGAATCTTTAACACTTATGGACCTCGCATGAGACCCGAAGATGGAAGAGTGATCCCGAATTTCTTTTCTCAAGCTATCGCAAAAAAACCTCTGACTGTTTTTGGAACTGGAAAGCAAACCAGATCACTCTGCTATGTGCGCGACGAAGTTGAAGGCTTATTTCAACTCATGGAGAGTCGTGAAACTCGTCCTGTGAATGTAGGAAATCCTCGTGAACTGACGATGTTAGAACTTGCTGAAACCATCAATAAGCTTTTGGGAAACACTGCGGGAATAGAATTTAAACCTCTTCCTACAGATGATCCACAGAGAAGAAGACCTGACATCACTCGCGCTAAAGAAGTTCTCAACTGGGAACCCAAAATCTCTTTAGAAGTGGGACTTCAAAAGACATTTGAATACTTTAGAGATATCCGGTAGAGATATCCAGTCGATAAAGAATTAAAAAAATAGGAACTATAAATGAAACTTGCAATCGTTGGCGCTACTGGTGCCGTTGGTTATGAATTTTTAAGTGTATTAGAAAAAAGCTCTCTAAAATTTAGTGAACTCAAACTTTATGCATCACCAAAGAGCGCTGGTAAAATCATTCAATTCAAAGGCAAGAGTATAACTGTAGAGGCTATGCCTGAAGGCGCAATTCCAGCAGATATAATTTTGGCATCAGCAGGTGGGGCGATCTCCAAAACCTATGCTCCTCATTGGGTCGCAGGTGGATCAATCGTTATCGATAACTCTAGCGCTTTTAGGTACGATAAAGATGTGCCCCTTGTAGTTCCTGAAGTGAATGCGGAAGCAGCTCTAAAGCATAAAGGCATTATTGCTAATCCAAATTGTACGACAGCGATTCTTGTTGTTGCGGTCTACCCTTTGCACAAAGAGTTTAAAATTAAAAAAATGATCGTGAGCTCATATCAGGCGGCAAGCGGTGCTGGTGCAAAAGGTATGGATGAACTGTTGGAACAAACAAAAGTTTATTTTGAAGATAAGAAACCTGGAAATGAAGTTTTCGCTCACCCACTCCCATTCAATATCATTCCTCATATTGATGTATTTCAAGATAATGGTTATACCAAAGAAGAAATGAAAGTGGCTTGGGAAACTAGAAAAATCATGGGCGATGAATCTCCAAAAATTTCTTGCACGGCAGTTAGAATTCCAACTCTCCGAGCCCACAGTGAGGCTGTGACAATGGAATTTGAAAGACCTGCAACTCCTGAAAGAGTTCGTGAGATCTTAAAAAAATCCAAGGGCGTGCAAGTTGTCGATAACCCTGCGGAAAAAATCTATCCAATGCCTCTCAATGCTGCAAATAAGTATGATGTAGAAGTTGGCAGAATCAGAGCTAGCCTCGTGTTTGATGGTGGAATAGATTTATTCTTGTCGGGAGATCAGCTTTTAAAAGGTGCGGCCCTTAATGCCGTACAGATAGCCGAATATCTACAAAGTCAGAATGCAATTAAACAACGTTAATAGCACATCATCTTCATACAAAATACCGAGCCTCCGGACTTCATAAACTCTGAAGTGTCTACTTCTATGGTTTTAAATCCATGATTGTGAAGTGATTTGATTAATTTTTCAGAACCACTCTGAAGGATCACATTCTTTCCATCTGGGCAGTGGCAGTTTCCTGCAAAATTATTTTTGGCCTCGTCGATATCAATTTCAATTATATTTGCAAATTTATTCTTTAAAGATCTTAGGTCATCACTAGTAAAAGCCTCGGGCACAATGGCTATTGTATTTTCATCTAAGAATGAAAGACATGTATCAAGATGATAGAAATGTTCTTTTTTTAGTTCCAAAAGAAAAATTTCGTAATTTGTAATCCTTTGAATTTCATTGTAAACATTTTTGTCAGTTCTAAAACCATAACCACCGAAAATTTGTTTTCTACCTGGTCTAATCAGTGCATCGCCGTTTCCTTCGAAGGCTTGTCCGGATTTCTCTCCGAACTTATCTAAAGGGAGATGATAAATTGTATATTTGTTTTCAGAATAATATTTTTCGAAATACGATACTTCATTTTTCCTAAACTCTGATCTCATACTGCTAATAATGACGGAAGGTTGTTCTTTTTTATGATCCCAGAATGGAAAACTTTGGTTTGCCGCAAAAACCATATCTGGAAGTCCTTTTACACCTGGGAGCACATCGACTGCATATCCTAGTTTTGAATAGGCATTCCTTAATTCATTCCATTGACTCTGCGCTTTTAAACGATCGATTTTATGCAGTTGACCATCACTAGATGTCATATATGGATTTATAGCGTACTCGACATCAAAAAACTCTGGCGTGACCATTAATATTTTTTTCATAAGTTGACTCTATTCCCTATGGGATTTGTAATTATCAGATGATAAAATACTCACTTATTCTAACTTTGTTATCAATAAATTTGTTTGTCCTAAATTCTTTTGCTGCTCACGCGGAGAATCTTCCGATAGGTTTGACAGAAAAAGAAAAGCCACTTCTCGAAAGTTACCTTCAAGGTCAAATGAGAAACGTGACAGCTCCTCCAATGGGACCCGTGCATTCCCTTGGAGAATGGGAAGAAGCAGACGCTGCAATGACCCTTTGGCAGAATGATTCTCTAATCAAAGCTCTTTCCGAGCATGGAAATGTTAAAATTTTAACTCAAAATAACTCTGGTAAAAATTCTTGGCTGGCCAGTATTAAGAATTTAAATCTCGATGAATCTAAATTCAGTTTTTATATTGTTCCAACGGATAGCATTTGGATTCGTGATTACGGTCCATGGTGGATTGTCGATGGGAGTGGTAAATTTGGGATCGTTGACACTATTTATAATCGCCCGCGCCCAGAAGATGATGTGGTTCCAGAATTTATTGGAAGACAACTCGATGTTCCGGTTTATAAACCAGGTCTCGTTCATACTGGTGGGAATTACTATAGCGATGGCCTAGGAAATGCCTTCTCTTCGACACTTGTGGAAACTGAAAATAATAACTTTAGTGTGGCTCAAGTTCTAGAGCGCATGCTGAACTTCTTGGGCATTAACTCTTATACCCGATCTGAATTGGGAAAAAATGCGACCATTGAACATTTGGATACTTTTGGAAAACTAGTTGCACCAGACACTTGGGTTTTTAGCGAATTTCCAAAAAATTCCAGATTTTATACGGACGCGGAAAGAATGGTTCAGATTTTAAAATCAAAAGTCAGTCCTTACGGAACACCATACAAAATTTTTCGCTTGAGAATGAATTCAGCTTCCAAAGGTCAGTCTAGAGAATATTATAGAGCTTACATCAACTCCTTCATCAGTAACGGCGCTCTTTACTTCCCAACCTACGGAGACGCTGGTGACGACGAAGCCAAGAGAGTTTATCAGCAGGCACTCCCTGGATACAAAATTGTTGGTGTCGATGCAGAGGGAACTGAATGGGGAGATTCTGTTCACTGTCGAACAAGAAATTTAATTAAAAAAGACACCATATTTATCTTTCCTCAAATTCAAACTCCTGTTTTTACATCCAACCAACTTACTGTTAGCGCAGAAATTATTCCAAGCCCTAATAGTGAAGTTCTAAAAGCAGAAGCTATTTTTGTTGAAAATGGCAATGAGGTGGAACGCCTGACTTTGATCCTTGACCACAATCATACATATAAAGCACAGACTAATAAAAAAAGTGGAGAGTTTTATATTTCTGTAACAGACACATCTGGAAAAACTAAAACACATCCGCTTTTAGCTCCTAAAATGTTGATCCGCTATTAGTTTTTTGACTAATTTATAACACATTTTAAAAGTAGGCTTTACATCACGGCCTCCCGTAGTAGAATTAAGACTATGAATGCAAAACCAACGCAAATAAAAGAAGCCCTTCAAAATTACAAAAAGATTGTCGTTATTGGCTTGAGCCCTAACGAAGAAAGACCCAGCAATTCCGTTACACGATATATGATCAGAAAAGGATATAATATTGTTGGCGTGAATCCAGGTCATGCCTCAATATTAGATCAGCCTTGCTACAACTCTCTCTCTGAAGTTCCCGGGCAAGTCGAAATCGTAGATGTATTTAGAGACTCAAAAGCTGTTCCTGAAATTGTAGACCAAGCTATACAAATGAAAGCAAAAGTTCTTTGGTTGCAAGAAGGCGTGACTCATCCTGAAGCGGAAGAAAAAGCAGCTAAAGCTGGGATACTCGTGATTTCTAATTTGTGTATTTTAAAGGAACATAGAAAATACATTCAACACAACGAAGGCACTAAAGAGAAATCTCAAGCTGTTTAAAAATTAAACTATTAAACTTTAGATATAAAATCTGAGAGTTTGATTTTAGAAAGATAATTCATTGAATTGGACTCAAAGTTCTTGGCAAAACCACAAAGAATCTCTTTCATCGAACAGCTGACCGCACATTGCTTATGAGGCTCCTTGTCTGGAGTATTTATCAATTGCTTGTTAGAAACTGCCGCATAAATGTCTTTTAAAGAAATGGACTTAGCACTTTTAGATATTCTTACACCACCCGACTTGCCCTTAAAAGATTCCAGTAAACCTGCGTCCACCAATTTTGCGACAAGCCTTCTGATAACTGTAGGATTTGTACGTATGCTTCCCGCCAATTGCTCGGACGTCATCAGCTCACCTTGGTGGTAAGCCAAAACTGTCATGATATGAATTGATACAGAAAATTTTTGATCCAACATGTATATAAATATAGCACGACTTAATTGAATAAACAATTCCAATATTTAGCCATTTCCATTATATGAGATTTAAATGTGCTCTTGATTGTTACATTTTGGACTTGCCAAACTTTATAATTGGCCTCATACTGTAACAGTAATGAGCACATTTAAGATGCTCTAGGGAGTAAACCATGGACAATTCAGTCTCACAAAGTCACATTCAAGAAGCGCTCGATTGGCGCTATGCTACTAAACGTTTCGATCCCAAAAAGAAGATCTCTGAGAAAGACTGGCAAGTCTTAACAGATTCTCTTCAGCAAGCTCCTTCATCATATGGATTGCAACCATGGAAATTCCTAGTCATCGAAAATCCTGCCCTCCGTAATAAGCTTAAGTCTGTCTCTTGGGATCAAACCCAAGTGACAGACGCAAGCCATTACGTGGTCTTCTTATATAAGGAAAAATTAGACGAAGAGCATATTCAAAAATACATAGAAAGAATCGCGGACGTGAGAAACGTCCCCTTGGGAACTCTCGACAGTTATAAAAAAATGATGATCGAAAATCTAATTCAAGGACCGAGATCCTTAACGATTGATAGCTGGGCACAGAGACAAGCTTACATCGCTATGGGGTTTCTATTAGAAACTGCCGCGTTGTTAAAAGTTGATGCCACTCCTATGGAAGGCCTTGACCCTAAGGCTTACGATGAAATTTTAAACTTAAAAAATTCTGGTTGGAGAACGGTAGCAACTGTTGCTCTGGGCTATCGTCATCCGGAAGATAATTATCAGAACTTAAAGAAGGTTAGATTTAGACAAGAAGATATAATCGAATATGTAAAATAAAATAACACAGCTATTCTTGTCTTATCAAGAATAGCTGTGTTGATTCGTTACTGCTTGCAAGTTAGATTGTTGTAGTTATTCGTAACTATTTTAATTTAATCGCGTACAACCCACTCGCCTGGAGACTACCGAACTCGACTGATTGTTGTTTGCTACACTTTAAATAATAAGCGATGTGAGCACTCACCGAGGTTAAGTTATAATTTTTGATTAGATCTTTAGGAAATAACAGCCCATATATTCCGTCTGGCGCAGACTTACATAATACATTGATACTTTTTAACAAAGCTTCATTCCTTTCAAATGAAATTGAAAGCAACTGAGCAGTTTCGGTTTCAGTAAAAATTCTCCATAAGCGCTTATCTTTTTCATATATTTCTGCCATAGTACTTGCATCTAAACTATGCACCCGCTTATTATTTTTTAAACCATGATTATATGGGCTTGTCTTTTTAAATAAGCTGGAGATATCTACTAATCTAGTTGAATCTGTAGTAGTTTTTTCTCTCATATAACTCCAGAGAGTGATCGTCTGTGACGGTAAAACAGATGGCCCAGAGTCATGATTCCTACTATTCCATAATTCATATTGGCTTATTAGATGTTCAACTCTAAAACCCGCTGATAAAAGAACGTACACAATGTCATATGAATTAAAGTTACCATCTAAATTATCTTGAATGGCTCCGTCAATTCGCAACGCCAAAGGAACTTTTTGAGTTTTACGAATAATTCCTTCATGGATTAATACCAGCGCTTGAGAACGTGTGCTTAGAGAATAGAATTTTGGTAAAATATAAGTGTTGTCCCTATTGGATACAGCAAAAAGCTTTAACTCCTCTGCTGGGTTTGGCTTATACTGAGGATTTTCACTGAGTATCTTTCTATATTCGCTTTTATAGCTATCGAAGTTTTCCTCATTATAGGAATCAACTTTTTTGTATATTTCCGAAGTGCCAGTTGAATACAATACCAAATCTGATTTCATTTCTACAGTTAAAGGTAAAGACTGAATGATACTTTTCATCTCATTAAATACAGCGGATGATACAACAGGCGTGTCTAATGATTTTTCTTTAATTCGAAAACCAGCTTCTGCCAATGTTACGCATTGATCCTCAACACAAAAGCCTCCAGCACCACCACCATCCGTTGCTGCATTTGCTATGTTTAATCCAATAAAAATAGCTATAAGCCCTAATTTTAAAATATTCATATCTACTTCCTTTTTTTTGTTAAAGGAAAGAATGCGACACTGAGTTGATAGACATCATCAGCGCCATGCTGTCTATCAAACCGACTGGCAAATTCTTTCCGGAATTTGTTAATAAATTCTTTTACTTGATCTAAATCTTTTAATGAAAATGCAACCCCTGTTCCCGTGTGATTTCGTTCCTTGAAATCCACCTCATCTATTGCACTTAGTGCTTTAGTAAAAAGCTGTTTCTGGTTTTCTTTGGCAGCTTCACTAAACTTCTTATTATTCGTATGTGAAATGAAGATTGAAGAAACATCGACCCACTTACTATCTTCAACTTTTAGAAGACCTACATTTTGCAGTCGTTCTACAGCTCCTTGGACTTCGCCAATAGTGATTCCTAAACGTTTGGCTACCCACGATGCGTTTGGCTTAAATCCTTCGACTCGCATTAGGTTTAAAATACCGTAATGATACCATTCTTTTATAATCTCGAATCGTTCTTGCTCAATGAACTCGAACTCTTTCTCGCGCGTATTCAATCCTTTTTTTTCTGACAGTAAGGTGATTTGATGGTTTTGAACCTGCTCCTCACTTAACTTTAACTTATCTCCAATTTTTTCAATGAATGATAAGGAGAGTGGCATTTTGCCGCTCATGACTTTGGATAATCCTGCAGCCGATACCCCTAACTGCTTTGCAAAGGCGCGCAAAGAATAGCTAGCATTTTTTTGGCTACGTTCTTTTAGCTCGTTTCTTAAAAAATTTCTAAATGTTGTTCCGGGCGTTGTTTCCATGAAAGCTTTGTAGCAGAGTTTGAAGATATGGAAACAATTTAATAAACAATCTGTTGAGAACAAATCAACATGTATATTTTATATTCAATATAACCGGCGTACCTTTTATAATAGCAAAAAAGCCGACTGAAAAGTCGGCTTTTTTCTTTTAGAAATATTAAATACCTTGAAAAAATTAGAACAAAAACCCAACTGAGAAGTTAGTTATCGTTCCTTTAATTTTACTAACAGGGTCTCCTCCGTATGTGAATCCATCAGCCTTCATCTCTGGAAGTGGGCGAATATATAATCCCACTAACAGCCTAGTTTCTTCACCAATGGCAAATCCGTAACCACCTCCGAACATGAAACCAAGAGTCATGTCTGATCGCTCTTCAGCTGTTATTCCACTGCTTGAGAGTTCTACTGTTGCCCAAGATAAACCTGCATCACCTCTTACAAACCAACCATCACCAATATTTCGACCAAAGAAATGATGAACACTGAACCCCATAAGATAAGTGTATAAAGATAGTTCTCCACCAACATTGTCTTCTGCCGTATCTCCTGCAACGTTAAAAATGAATCCCATCATAGTTTTGTGACCAGAAAGTGGCCAATAAAAACCCAAAATATCAAGGTTCATTGTCGAGCTGCGGTCAATGCCAGGGGCATCAGCCGATTTTTCATAAGCATCGCCTAAATCTCCAGAGTAACTTGCTTTTGAAAAACCCAATCCCCAAAGTGTATACCAATCTTCATTAGGTGTTGGCATTCCTGCCCAAACATTTTTTGGAGCTTCTTCTTTTGGTTCTGCTTTTACTTCAGGATCTGAATCATCAGTTTCAGACTCAACTTTTTCAGTTTTCTTAATTACTTTTCCGTTTTCATCAACTTCTTCAGTAGTTGTCGTTACCACTGTCTTCTTTATTTTTTTCTTTGTAGCTGTTTGTGCCTGAGCAGAAATGCTCAAAGTGAGAACGCACAGTAAAATTACGGGTGCGATCAATAGTTTTTTTAACATTTTATTTCTCCTTAATTATTTTATAATAAATTAAATTTTTGGAATGACGCAAACCTTTGGAAAAGGTGCGGCTCACCTTTAGATTCCTGATGTGTGGCGTTCTTCGTCGTCTAGGACGGATTGGATTCCGCCTTTGAGTTGTGGTCTGTAGGCTAGATCTTGGATTCCGTAGATGAAGTTGGATCCGTTTCTTCCAGCTACTTGCCACTCTGGGCCCATACGGATGGCGTCTACTGGACAAGCTTCTTCACAAAAGCCACAAAATACACATCTCAACATATCAATTTCATATGTGATTGGGTATTTTTCTACTTTTGGATCGACGTGTTCACTAGCAACAATGGAAATGCAAGTTGCAGGACAGTTTGTCGCGCAAAGCATGCAAGCTGTGCATCTTAAGCTTCCGTCTTTTTTCGTTGTTAAAACGTGAGTGCCTTTGAATCTTGGAGAATATTCAAACTTCTCTTCTGGGTAGTTGAGAGTTTGCATTTGATCTTTATTTAAAAGATTTCTCATCATGTTTTTAAACGTGATTCCAAGACCTACAAAGATCCCTGGTAAATACCAAGACGATAATCTATTTGGTTTAGCTACTTCACTCATAACGTTGCTCCTGCGTGACCTTTAGAGACATTAGACTCAAAACCTACCGCTGTTTTTCCAGAGAATAACTGAGAGGCATCACTCAATGTCAGTGCTTCTGAAACTACAGTTACACCTTTCTTGATCTTCTGCTCAACTCCCGCATGGTTTACGAAAGTTCCATTCTTTTCAGTGAATGATTTTGTTGGGATCACATAATTTGCTTTTTCGAAAAGATCGTTCTTACCTGGAGTTAACCAAACAAGAGTGTCGGCTTTGTTCAATCTAGTGAACACGCTTTCAAGATCTGGGTAGAATTTTTGAATCTCAGGTCCTGCCACAACAACAGTTTTTACTTTGCTGGATTCTACGTTTTCAAATAATTCGTTCCAAGGTTTTACTTTTATGCCTTCGTCAGCTAATGTTTTAGCGAGACCTTTTGTATTCGGGTTATTGTCACCACGGTATAAAATGCCATCAAAGTCGTTCAATTTATCTGGATTATTGATCCAGTGATAGAATTGTGAAACGCCTTTCGCTTTAAAGAACGAAACGAAGTCTTTATATTCTTCCACTGTGTATTGACCTGTTAGAACCACCGCCATTGAATCTGCTTTTTGCGAATTCAAGTGTTGCGAAACTTCTAAAGCAATTTTACCAGCGAAATCTTGCGATACTTGATTGTTTGAATTTCTCAAACCTTTCACTTGTCTTGCATCACGGTCTGCGAATTTGTAGACATCTCTGCCCACATCGCACATCCAGTAGCCATTTACTTTTTCGTTGTAAACTGGCTTTACTCTGTATAGTCCGTTTTCGTTGAAATAAACTTTAATGTTACAGCCCGTAGAACAACCGTTACAAACTGTATCGAAGTCTTTTAGATACCAAACTCTTTGGCGGAATCTAAAGTCTTTCGACGTTAATGCACCCACTGGACAGATATCCACTGTATTGAGTGCGTAGTTGTTTTCTACTGGCATTCCATCAACTGTGCCGATCTCTGAGTGGTCACCACGATTGAAAATACCAAATTCATTTGTTTTAGAAACTTCTTCTGTGAATCTCGCGCAACGTGAACAAAGGATACATCTTTCTTTATCTAAAACAATTTTAGAACCCAGATCGACAACTTTATCTTTTGTTACTTTGTGTTCTGCCATGCCCGGTTCGTATTTACCATATTGCATGTAGTATTCTTGTAATCCACACTCACCGGCTTGGTCACAGATTGGACAATCCAGAGGGTGATTGATCAGATGGAAACCCAGAGTCCATTCCACTGATTCTTTTACTTTCACTGAAGTGTTATTGATCTTCATACCTTCAGCTACAGTTGTGTTACACGCGATTTGTAATCTTGGATTTCCCTCGATCTCAACCATACACATTCTGCAAACACCCGCGATTGATAATCCTGGATGCCAACAATAGTGCGCAATATTTTCTTTAGCCTTCATGTAGGCTTCAATGATTGTAGATCCAGGTTTTACCTGAACCTCTTTACCATTAATGGTGCATTTCAACATGGTGAGATCCCTTTATGTTTTTTCTCTTGATCGGCTGTCCTGTGACTTTCGATCTTCCTTCTCTGATATAAAATTCAAATTCGTCTCTAAATTTTTGCACGAAGCTAATAGTCGGTAATGCCGCTGCATCAGAAAGGGCGCAGATCGTGCGACCTTTCATGTTTTGCGCGATTGTATCTAATAAATCGATGTCTTGAGGACGTCCGCGACCTAAAAGAATACTGCTTACGATTTTTTCTAACCAGCCAGTTCCTTCTCTACAAGGAGTGCACTGACCACAAGATTCGTGATGGTAGAAATGGAGAATTACATTCAGCATGTCCACCATACAACGAGTCTCGTTCATGATGATGACCGCGCCAGAACCTAACATTGATCCAGCTGCTGCTAAACTTTCGTAATCCATATTCACTTTGTTTGATTCGTCTGCATTGAGAATTGGTGCTGATGATCCACCAGGAATCACGGCTTTTAATTTGCCCTTCATTCCACCACATTCGTTAGCGATCAAATCTCTTAGAGGATAGGCGAGTGGAACTTCATATGTTCCTGGTTTATTCACATCACCACTCACTGAAAATAATTTTGTTCCTGCAGATTTTTCTGTTCCGATTTTTTTGTAAGCGGCAGCGCCATCTCTGATGATGTATTTTACTGCTGCAAGTGTTTCCACGTTGTTTACGATAGTTGGTTTTGCCAAATATCCTTGAACTGCTGGAAACGGAGGTTTTAATTTTGGCTGGCCTTTTTTACCTTCGAGAGAAGAGATCATTCCTGTCTCTTCACCGCAGATGTATGCTCCTGCGCCTGAGTAGACGTCCATATCGTGATCAAAGCCTGAACCTAAGATGTTTTTTCCTAAAAGTCCTGCATCGTAGGCTTCTTTGATAGCTTTTCTAACAACACTCAAACATTTTGTGTATTCACCACGAATGTAGATGTAACTCTTTTTAGATTGAACAGCGAATGCCGAAATAATCATGCCTTCGATCAATTGGTGAGGAGCGCGCTCCATCATCAATCTATCTTTGAATGTTCCTGGCTCACCTTCATCGGCGTTACAGAGTAAATATCTTGGTTCGCCGTTGTCGGGTAAGAAGCTCCACTTCATTCCTGTTGGAAATCCAGCGCCGCCTCTTCCTCTTAAACCTGAAGCTTTAACTTCTTCTATGATTTCTTTTGGTTTCATCTTGAAAGCTTTTTTTAAAACGTCGTATCCGCCGTTTTTTTTGTAACCATCAAGAGTTTGAAATTCTGGTTTGTGATAATGTTCAGTTAAAAGTTTAATTTCTGCCATGGTCTACTTCAGTTCCTTGATCATTTGATCAAGCTTTGGATAAGTTAAATTTTCGATATATTCATCCATATTGATTTGCATTACCGGAGCTGTATCGCAAGACCCTAAGCATTCTGCTCTAGAGATTGTGAAACGACCGTCTTTAGTCATCTCGCCATCGTGAACGCCTAATTTATCACAAAGATAATCAGCCATTTCATGAGCGCCTGCCATTGCACAAGAGATATTGCAACAAACTTGGATATGATGTTTTCCAACGGGCTTCTTGTTGTACATTGTATAGAAAGTTAATACTTCGTTGATCTGAGACATTGGAATATCCATCACTTGTGATAAGTGAACTACAACCTCAGGCGAAACCCATCCGCCGTTTTCTTCTTGAGCTTTAAATAAAGCTGGAAGCACAGCAGACCTTTTTGTCTCGTATCTTGTTAATTCATTTTTTACGAATGCTAATCCGTCTTTGCTCAGTTGAAACATATTAACCCTTCTTAATACAGTGCTCGCCACAGCGAGCACTAGCGATCTAATTCGCCGGCAATTAAATTTAAACTTCCTAATACTGCGATCACGTCAGCTACTAAACCCTTATCAATCAATTGAGAAAATGATTGGTAAATTGCAAAGCATGGTGGTCTTGCTCTTAAGCGATATGGTTTTGGTCCGCCATCGCTCATCACATAGAATCCTAATTCTCCGTTTGCAGCTTCTGTTGCATCGTAGATTTCACCTTGTGGAGGTTTAATTCCTTTGATCACGAGCATGAAGTGGTTCATTAAACCTTCGATGTTTCCGTAAACATCTTTTTTCTCTGGCAATACGATGTCTTTATCTCTGATTGTGTAATCGCCCGCTGGAATATTTTTGGCAACTTGGTCGATGATCTTTGTAGATTGTCTCATTTCCTCTAGACGAACGAGATATCTGTCGTAACAGTCACCAGTTGTTCCAGTTGGAACATCGAAATCCAATTGATCGTATCCATAATAAGGATCTGCTTTTCTTAAATCTAAATTAAGTCCCGTCGCTCTCATGCATGGACCTGTATATCCATACTCGATTGCGTCTTCGATAGAAATTCCGCCAACGCCTCTAGTTCTTTGAATCCAGATTTTGTTGTTCGTTAAAAGCTTATCAATCTCGTTGATTCCTTTTTTGATTTCTTCGTTCACCTTTAGAACTTCTTCGTACCAACCTTTTGGTGGTTCGTTAGCGATACCGCCGATTCTCAGGAGTGAAACTGTCAAACGAGCGCCGCAAAGCTTTTCAAATACGGAGTAAACTCTTTCTCTCAGTCCGAAAAGGTAGAAAAATCCGGTTAGTGCTCCAAGATCTACGCCATTAGCACCGATACATACGATGTGGTCGATGATTCTAGAAAGTTCTGCCAAGATCACTCTTGTTGCTTGGGCTTTTGGCGGAATCTCTACTCCCAACATTTTTTCCACGGCTTTACAGTATCCCATGTTGTTCATAGGAGCCGAGCAATAGTTCAATCTGTCTGTGTAGGGAATTGCCTGGTTGTAAAAATGAGTCTCACCCATCTTTTCAAAACATCTGTGTAAGAATCCTAACTCTACGTTAGATCTATTCACTGTTTCACCATCAAGCTCCACCATCACACGAAGTGTTCCGTGAGTAGCAGGATGTGAAGGACCAATGTTTAATGGTACTAAGTTTCTATTTGGATCGATGATGTATGAATCGTCATTTTCAAAATGTACTGGTAAAACATCTGAGCAGTGTTGTTGATGATTGGGATCATAATCTTTTCTGAGTGGATGACCTTTAAAATGATGGTGCGTAAGAATTTTTCTTAAATAGGGATGACCTTTAAAGATAATCCCGAACATGTCGTAAGTTTCTCTCTCGAACCAGTTCGCACCTTTCCAAACTGAAACGATAGAATCGACTGCATCACCATCAGCCACTTGAGTTTTTACTCTTAAGCGTTTGAAAGTTTTTGTATCGAACAATTGATAAACAACTTCGAAACGTTTTTCACGAGATGGAAAATCATTTCCACAAAGATCCATCAAGAAATCGAATCTTCCTGAGTCTTTGAAGTGTCTCATCAATGGAAGGATTGCTTCCTTGGGAACTTCGATCGCGTCATTTCCGAATTGGTTAGAGAAACCGAAATTATTTTTTGAAAATTTATTTCCAAGATCTGATTTGATATTTTCTAAATGGTTCATGGATGATTTCCTTCAGCTGCTTGCAAGAATCCCGGAACTTTCCAGTTGTCTCTCCATGGACGAGGCGCGTGCGTCTCGATCATGTTTTGTAATAACATAATTCCATCCATCACTGCTTCTGGTGCGGGAGGACATCCTGGGACATAAACATCAACTGGGATAACTTTATCTATACCTTGAAGAACGTGATACGCGCGGTAGAATCCACCAGAGCTAGCACAAGCTCCCATTGAGAGAACATATTTTGGTTCTAACATCTGTTGATAGATGTGAACCAATACTGGCGCCATTTTTTCTGTGATTGTTCCTGCAACGATAAGTAAATCGGATTGTCTCGGAGAAAATCTAACAACCTCTGCTCCAAATCTTGCGAGATCATATTTTGGTCCCATCACTGACATGAGTTCGATTCCGCAACATGCAGTTCCGTAGGGCATTGGCCAGAGAGAATTTTTTCTTCCCCAAGCAATGATATCATCAAGCTTTGTAGTGAAGCCGCCGGTTCGTAAAAATTCTTGAGTTTGAGTTTCAAGATCTACAGTTTTAATTTCGAGATTGTTTTGCATTGTACTATTTTGCATTATACCGCACCGTATTTTTTCATATTCAATTGGTTATCAATTGTATGATATTACATATGTGAAAACGTGTTGTCACGCGAGATGGACGACATCTCTTCATGCTAAATAATTAATCATATATTCAATGCGTCACATCTTAATGTAGAAATAACACTTTTTCTCTTGGGGATTTTAGTCGAGGTAGGTAGCCTTAGGTATTGATAAATGTTTGAGCACGAACAAATGGACGTTCACCGCTCAATTTGAAGTACCACGGAGGGGAAATCATGAAAAAAATCATATTGTCTGTCGTCTTGCTTGCTGCATCAGCAGCATTTGCTTCACAAAATAATGTGAAGGCTAACGAAGAGTTTCTAGTTAAATTCACTCAAGAAGGAATGAAAGTTAAAGCTCAATTAATGAACAGCTTTTCAGACGCTGGCTCATCCATTGAACAACTTCCTTTAGAGCAATGGATCCTGGTTAAAGCGCAAAGCAAAGAACAAGCGAATGCTATCAATTCTTTGAAGAGCCAAAAGAACATCATCGCACACGTTCAACCTAACTATAAGTTGTACGCGGCAAACAGATTCCAAAACAAAGCTGCTGCAAAAGCGCTTAATAAAGCTCCAAGCCAATTTCAACCACAACAAGAATTCCCAGGTATGGATGCTCCTAAGCCAGATAATCCTGAAATCCCCGCAGCACAACCAGTATCTGGTTCGGGCGCGGATCCAGAATTCAGCAAACAATGGGGCATGGTTGATAACAACGTAAAAGACGGTTGGTCAAAAGCTAAAGGCGATAACGTCATCGTAGCGGTGATCGATACTGGCGTTGATTATGAACACGAAGACCTTCTTCCAAATCTTTGGAGAAATTCTAAAGAAATCGCTGGTAACAATATTGATGATGACAACAACGGATACATTGATGACCTTGTTGGTTGGGACTTCGTTTCTAACGACAACAAGCCTTACGATTTTAAAACAGACCTTATCACAATGTTAACTTCAGGCGGAAACCCTGGTCACGGGACACACTGTGCAGGTAACGTTGCAGCTCGCGGCGACAACGGTAAAGGTATCGGTGGTGTTGCTCCAAACGCAAAAATCATGATCTTAAGATTCCTTTCTGAAAAAGGTTCTGGAACAACTGCGGATGCGGTAAAAGCTGTGAAGTACGCAGTTGATAACGGCGCAAAAGTTCTTTCAAATTCTTGGGGTTCATCTGGTGAAGATCCAAATGATGCTGCTGGAAACCAAGCTTTAAGAGATATCGTTCAATATTCTATGGATAAAGGAACTCTCTTTGTTGCGGCGGCTGGTAACGGTGACCAACAAGGTAAAGGTTATGATAACGATACAAACAGTGCTCCTGCATACCCTGCTTCATACACTCATGAGAACATCATCAGTGTTGCGGCTCTAGATGCAAACAATGCTCTTGGTACATTCTCTAACTGGGGTGCAAAATCAGTTGATATCGGAGCTCCTGGAGTAAAAGTATTCTCTACCATTTCTGGTGGTGGATATTCTGACACAGTTGCGGATCTTTCATTCTTAGGAATGGGCGTAGTGACTTGGGATGGTACCTCTATGGCTACTCCACACGTTGCTGGTGCTGCGGCTCTTTACTGGTCAAAGAATCCAACGGCAACTTGGAAAGATGTTAAAAATGCTCTAATGACATCAGTAACATCTATCTCTGCTGTTCAAGGTAAAGTGACTTCGAACGGTAAAATGAATGTTCAATCATTAATGAACAAATAGTTCATAACCTAATTAGGATGAACAAATAATCGGATGAATAAATAATTCTGCGGAAGACTATAAGTTACTCTGATAAGGAGTAACTTTTATTCCAGAGAATGCCAAAGGGAGCTAAGTATAAATTACTAGCTCCCTTTTTATTTTTGTAGAAGTCATCCTTATCACCTATTTTCTCCTCAACTACTAAGAGGGGAATATTATGAAAATCTTTGCAAATTTAATGCTTGTTGTTACGGCAGCGACTTTACTGACGTCATGCAATTCGATGGACGATCAGACGATCGTGATCCCAGAAAGACAATCATTGGCCAATCCAAGTGTTGTGAAAAGGGACTTTAAAAGAATCAATTCTCAACACAAAGTTCTCGTGGGAATCATTGATTCCGGTGTGGATTACAATCAACCTCTTTTGGTTGAAAATATCCACTTCAAGTTGAATGACTTCGTATCATTACCTTCGGGCTTTGGTTACGATGTCTCCGGCGAAGACGTTTGGGCATCCCCTTTTATTGCGAGAACTTCGGATTATAATCCGGAGATTGGCCCAACCGAAAAACTAAAATCACAAACTGAAGCAAATAACATTGCTCAACTATTGAGAGAAAATCCTGAGTTTGAAAGCTTCCTTAATCCTCTCAGACATAATGTCCAAGAAATTGAAACTTCCGCTTACCATGGAACTCATGTGGCAGGACTTGCTTCATATGATGATCCTGAAATTGGAATATTGGGTTACCGCGTAATTCCTTTTAGCAGTAAATATAAAAATGGCGAACTTCTCGAACAAGATATGGGAGATTTATTTATTGACCAAATCATTGCTGGTTCTAGTGCAGCAGTTCGGGACGGCGCAAGAGTGCTCAATATGTCATTGGGTATGATCGTAGATAAAAATTACGAAGATCTAAAAAAGTCAGAAGAAAGTGAAACCAAACACAAAGCAAGAGTGGCGAAACTCCGACAATTCGCTCTCGCAAATCCCGACGTCGTGATTGTGGTTGCGGCGGGTAATGATGGGAAATGGGTCGACCAAGATGCTAGATTAGGTTTGCCTTGCGGAACAGATGCGCCTAACATTCTGTGCGTGGGCGCGACGGATGAGAATGGGAAAATCGCGAGTTTTACAAATATTCTGATGACAGAAGGAGCCTTTATTTTTGGCTATGGCGTAAATGTCTTGTCTACGGTTCCTGAGTCTCTCCACGTCAAAATCTGTTTCTCAACTTGCAAATCAAGAGACGTTCAACAACATCGATTCTAAAGCAAAACTTGTAGCTGCCCTTAGAGAAGAGTGCCGAGATACAACGCTGACAGAGTTGAGCGGAACTTCGATGGCTTCACCGATCATCGCCAGACAAGTGGCCAAGATTTTGATTGAGAAACCCACACTGAGTGGCGCTCAAGCCATCCAAACATTATTGTCAAAAGCTCAAAGCTACAAACTGGGTGCGGCTCAATTTGCAAGCCTTCGAGTTGAAAAACCATCTTGGTCGAAAAAACCTAAGAAAGGTTTATGGTTACGTAGAAATTCTTTAAATGTTGAGAAAGAGTATTTTGACTTTATTGTTCCGCAATCGAACTAACTTAGACCTTACGCACCTGTAAAATCTAAAAAGAAAGGAGCTTCTGGCTCCTTTCTTAGTAATAACTACCGATATTAGAACAATTAAAACAGTAAAACCTAGATTTTTAATTTTTAAGCATATAATCTCTTTCAATTAAACGAAAGAGATGTGCACACTAATGGATACCAAAAAATTTACTGATCTGAACCTTATAGAGCCTATTTTAAAGGCTATTACTGAGACAGGCTACACCACACCCACACCAATTCAGCAACAGGCGATCCCTCCTCTCTTGGAAGGAAAAGACCTTTTAGGTTGTGCGCAAACTGGAACCGGTAAAACGGCAGCTTTTGCTTTACCCATTTTACAACGTTTGGCCACCAACCAAAAAAGACCAGAACCAAAATGTCCAAGAGCACTGGTGCTTACCCCGACAAGAGAACTGGCGATTCAAATCTTCGATAGCTTTAAAACCTACGGAAAAAATCTCAAACTCACCCACACCGTTATCTTTGGTGGAGTTGGCCAGGGGCCTCAAGTAAAGGCTCTTCGAAATGGCGTGGATGTTTTGGTTGCTACTCCAGGAAGACTTTTGGATTTGATTGAGCAAAGATGTTTGAGATTGGATAAAGTTGAGATTTTTGTTTTGGATGAAGCTGATAGAATGCTCGATATGGGATTCATTCATACGATCAGAAGAATTTTAACTATGCTCCCAAAGCAACGCCATAATCTTTTTTTCTCGGCAACCATGCCACAAGATATCGTGAAGCTTGCAGATTCCATGTTAGTGAATCCAACAAAAGTGGAAGTGACTCCGCAGGCGACAACCGTTGAGCTTATCGAACAGTCAGTCATGTATGTGGATAAAAGTAAGAAAAGAGATTTACTTAGAGCTTTATTAGCAAAACCTGAATTTCAGCGCGTGATTGTTTTTACAAGAACCAAGCATGGGGCCAATCGCGTGGCCGAAATTTTATTAAAAAATAGAATCACCACGGAAGCCATTCACGGAAATAAATCTCAAGGCGCAAGACAACGCGCACTCGAAAATTTAAAGTCAGGAAAGATTCGCGTGTTGATCGCAACGGATATCGCCGCTCGCGGGATTGATATCGATGGCATCACTCATGTGATCAATTATGAAGTTCCCAATATTTCCGAGAGCTATGTGCATAGAATTGGAAGAACGGCTAGAGCCGGGGCTTCGGGCATTGCAATTTCGTTCTGTGATTCTGAAGAAAAAGCATTCATTAAAGACATTGAAAAATTAATCGGCAGATCTATTCCTGTAGTTACGGATCATCCTTATCATTCTCAAGATGTGGCTAATGCTAAGCTTTTATCTAAAGGCAAAGCGAAAGCTGCCATCGAGAAGATGGAAAATGGTGGCGGTGGCGGAAGAAAGCCTGGCAATCGCAGAAGACATTCACGCGGAGGCGGAAAGAAAAAATGGTAAAATATTTTGCAGCTCTTGCAATATGTTTTTTTACATTGAGCGCCCTCGCTGTATGGGAATTACCAAATACTCCGATGACCGGAATTGGTGATCCTGGATCCTTTTATCTCAATAAAGAAAGCCTTACCCTTCACCTCTTCAATAATGATTATATTGGAGAAACGGATAAGTTAATGACCGCTTCTGGGTCGCTGTTTCTCTATTGGCAGTCTTCAAAAAATCATGGTTGGGAACTCTCTGCACAGAGAAGACTTATCACTCCTATTATTAAAACTAGATCTGGAGAGCCAGCATTTGATCCGCCTAAAGGAATTTACGGGGATCAGCTCGAATCAAGACTTGGATATTCTTATGTCAATGGTCACTTCAAATTTGAGTCCGCGGTGAGTGGAGAATACTATGCTGGTCTTGGAGGCCATAGAATTACGGACTTTATCCATAAAGTGATCGGTGCAAAAGATGAGACAGATAAGTATGGCGAAAAAATTGATAACTCTTTTCTAGCGGGCTCTATAGGCTTTGGCTTTCTTACCAAATATGCTCTCTTTATGGTGTACGGACATGAGAGTCCCGTGATGAGAGAGGCCATCGCTCGCTTAAATTTTGTGTTTGGCGGAAATTCTTTTAAAATCGGACTCCAAGGAGAAGTTGCTCAACAATTTCAAAGTGATTTTTACCTAGAAGATATCGAAAACTATAGATACGGCTACGGGTTCTCCATGAAATGGGACTGGTATCAACTCACCGCGAATTATGTATCGCCGTATTTAAAGTATGATAAGTACGGACAGTACTTTATTTCGCCACTGATTTTATCTTGGGAATTTTAATCCGATAATCGAATAGTAATTCGAAACTCAGGCATATTCTGTCTCAATTGCAATTATTTATCACTCAGCTGGTACTTGATATTTGCAATACAAAGAGATTGGCATAACCAACCTCTTGAGGATCTTGAATCTCCACTATTCAAAGGAGATCAAAATGAAGAAACAACACCACCAATGTATGTTTCGGAAGTTTGTAAGGTTTCTTAAAGTAATTTTAAACTTAGCATTGCTTGGACTTGAAGTTATTAAAAGAATCAATGACCTTTTAAAGTAGTTTGATAGCTTGTTCCAACTTACTTACAACGGCTATCGATGGGCGTAAAACCTAGTGAGATTTAAGTGTCAAGGATAGAGGTTGGTTTGCCTTTTAGTCGTTGGAGATTACGGCGAATTTTACGTCTGAATAGCCGGCGACTGCGGAAGTGTGCATGACTTTTCTTAGCATTTCATAGGCGAGGTCTTTGTCGGCTTGGACGAGGATCTTGCCTTCGAAAGTTACTGTGGAGTTCACTTTTGCGATGTCTTGAGTTTTCTTTGCTTCGGCATCTAGGAATTTGAATAATTCTGGGATGTAGTTGGTGTCTGAACCATCAACGTATTTTTTGTCGATTTGGCCTTCTGTAAGGTCGATCACTTTTTGACCTTCAACGTATACGCCAGACTTTGAAACCATAAGCTTTAATACGTCCACTGGATTTGTTGTTGATTCTGATGGAGGCAAACGGATGTCAGCGCTTGGTGCGATTTGCACAGGGCTCGTTGAGTAACTTTTAATTAAGAATACCAACAGGATCACAAACATATCCACCATGGATGTAATTTGAATTTTAAAATTCTGTGGCAATTTCTTTTTACGTTTTGAGAAACTCATAGTTATCCTTCAAGTATGTCAGCAAAAGCGATTTCTGGGAACATCAAGTCCGTTTTTGCAGTGTTACCTGTTTTTTCGTCTTTGATGGTGAAACCTTCTTCGCCCGTTTTGATTTTTCTGATTTTATCGAGAGTCATTACGATTCTATCTAACGATATTTCTTTAGAAGGCTTTATTTCTAATTTGAAAATATCTTGATGCTTTCTCTTAATCGCTAGTGCCTCTCTGTAAAGAGCATCCATATTTGGCTTGCCGTCTACTGCCGCAATTACGATGTCTGATTTTTTGCCACTCACAGTAACTTCAAATTTATAAGTCGTACCTTGGATAACCAAAGCCACCGTTACAGGGTTTGGTTTGTTCTTATTATTTTCGATGGCTTCAGCCACGATCTGAGGAATTTGTGCTTCGATCATGTTCACACGAAGAAACACAACACTCATCAGTAGCATCGGCACGATCGCCACGATCACGTCCAACATCGGTGCAAGGTTGATGTCGAACGTTGAATCTGCCTTATCTCTGAATTTACCTTTTGCCATACCTAATTATCCCTATACAAATTTGCTTTCAAAAACTTCTAAATCAATTAAGATACTTTTTTAGCTGGTGCTGGTGGGGGCGTGTGTAACGCAGTACCATTACCTAAGTTTGTTGGATATGCATTTGCCTCGTTCATCTCTGTAACGCCACGGCTTCTCAAGAAGTCGCAAAGTCTTTGCGTTGCTACGTCGATATCTGAAAACAACTTACCTTGTCTAATGTTCAAGAACGCATAAGCAACCATTACAGGAATTGCAACCATTAACCCTAATGCTGTCGCATTCATGGCAACCGAAATACCATCTGCTAATAATGTTTGTTTTTGAGTTGGGTCAGCAAAGCTCACCGCTTTGAATGACATGATCAGACCAGCAACTGTACCCAATAGTCCAATCAGTGTTACCACGTTAGAAACCATCGGCAAGTAACCCAATCTCTTCTCTAGAGTTGGAACGATCTCCGAAGCCACGCGATCCACCGCTTTACCGATTTCTTCGTCACTTCTATCCGCTCTCTCCAAGATGATCTTCATCGCTTGAGCAATGGGCTTCTTGATGTTTGCAGAACAGAAAGCAATGCTCTCTTCAATTTTATTTTGTGAAACAAGCTTCATCACTTGATCTGTGAATGCTGTTGAGTTGATGTGGTAATCAAAGAATAGAACTTTTGCTCTTTCTAAAATCAACCCAATTGATATAATACCCATACCCACAATACCAATATCGATGAGGTAATAATCTACTAAAATCATGTACATGTTATTCACGGAAAGCCTCCCTATATAATCTTAAGCCGTAATTATTCTCAGTACTAAATCGGTCACTTCTAGAGTCAAATTGAGGTTTAAATACATCAACTCGACTTTTGTCTTACTCCTGCTAACAAGTTCGTCAGTTTTTCAATTTTTTAACGTTCTTGTTGAGAGAACCTGACTCAGAAGAGATCTTTCTCCACTTCTTCACTTCATCATCGTAGGTCTTTTTCTTTTCTGCCCACTTTGTCTTTTCACCCGAAGCGTTCACTTTTTTTGTTTCGATTTCTTTTAAGATTAGACCCACTTGATTCTTTTGGTCTGCCCACTTCACTTTTTCTTCGTCAATTTCTTTTGTTTTTTGACCATAAGTAGCGATGTTGGTTTTTCTAGAATCAATGTTCTTTTGAATTTCTGCGATTTTAGCTTGGAGTTTTTCGATCTGCTTGGTTTCATCTAAGATCTTTGCATCTTCTTTTTTAACAAGCTTATCGATTTCGAGTTTTTGAGCATCGAGCTTCACGCTGTTTTTCTCAGCGTCTTTGACTGTCACCTGAACAGTTTTTTCTTTCTCAGCAAGATCTTTTAGAACTTTATCCATCTCTGAGATGTTTTTTTCTACGATCTTCAAGTTGTCTTCATACTGCTTCAAGTTTTCTTTACTGTTCTCAGCGTTCGTACCGATTGTTTTTACTTTTTCTTCCACATAATCACTGGCAAAAACGTTACTGTCGAATGCTGTACCCACAATTGCTGTCACCGATAATACTGATAATAACTTTTTCATTTCATAAATCCCCTATACGCTTGTATCAGTGCTCACTGGTGTGAGCACTAAAACTATAAAATTAAATTCTACTGCCTAGTACTCGCCCCAGCGAGTACTGAATTAGGTCTATTGAACTTTTTGCGTTAAACTGTTTGCGTTTGGACAGTTGTCCTTGAGCGATGATTTGTAATTACCGATTTCATCCGCCCAAAATTCACCATCAAAATCCCATAAAAATACTTTACCATCTGTATTCACTTTACTTGCAGTCTCACGAGTTGATTTTGTACCTTTCGTTTGACCACCAGCGGATACGAAACGGATGTTTTCACCAGAACCAGAGAAGATTTCATAAGTTAAGAACTCGTTGTTCTCCATCAACTTCTCTAATCTCTTTTGCATAGCCAACAATCTAGCTTTCATTGTTTTACCAGCAGCTGATTTAAGCTCTGACTTTTGTTCTTCTAAGTTCTTCTTAGCGTAAGCCTCGAAGCTCTTATATCCAGCCATACTCTCTGTGATCACGTCGATTTCAAAGTTGTAGTAATCCATCGTGTCTGTTTCGTGTGATTTTTCGGCTTTCCATTGATTCACAAATTTTAAAGTGTCTTTGGCTGAAGATGCGGTCTTGATTTTTTGATCAAGAGCTCTTTCTCTGCCTTTTGCTCCTGCCATTCTTGATTTTGCCGTAGCCAAATCCTTTTGAATCACACCCTTAATAAATCCGAATTGAACACCTTCATCCACTTTGTTATTAATGGCTTCCTGAACATTCAAGAAATCCTTATGACGACTAATCTCTCTTAAGATCGGTTGCGGAAGAGTGGTTTTGTTTTCTGGAGTTCTTAATGCATCCACCACGTTTTGGTAAAAGGCATAATTGAACTGTTGCTTATTCAATTCTGTTTTAATGCTTGAGATCCAAGGACTGTAAATTTTTTGTAAATGGTCCAAAGTTTTCTTTGCATCACCAAATTGACAAATATTGATATAACCAATTGCTCTTACAACATAAGACTCGGGTTTATAAATATCTTTAAACTGTGGAACTTGGATAGAGTGCATATTACCTACAGCGCCTGGCGCATCTCCGGCCAATACTTGCATCCAACCTTGCTCTGTCAAAGATTGAATCCACAAGGAATTCTCTCTCCCTACGAATTGGTAAGCTTCGATGGCTTTCTTATACTGTTTGTTTCTGTATGCAGTTCTACCAATGTTCATTTTGATTAAGGACTTGAGTGGTCCCGCTACTTTTCTCTTGTCGATTTCAACCAAAAGCTTTTCCTGTCTCTCTAGAGAAGACTTTACGTCACCAGTTAAATACTCTGACACACTCGCAAGATATTGAGCTTCAGGATACTTTTCTGATTCTGGTTTTACTTTTAAGGCATAAGTTAACGCTGACTTGTGGTCTGTCTTCATCGACTTACCTAAGGCGATATAATAGTTGAACTCATTCACTTTTCTGTCAGGAATATTTTCAGATTTTACTTTTACTAAACCTTCCGAAATTACAGGTACAAATTCACGACGTACATCGGATAAGATCAAATCCACAGCAGGTTTTGTCTCTTTTGAGTTTCTTTCTACAAAAGTTGTAAGCATTGGTAAGCTTTCCGTGTAGAAACCCATTTTAAAAAGACAAGTGCTGTAATGATAGTCTCTTAAGTCTTTTTCAGTGCCTTGAAGATCTCTCAATTCTCTAAAATAACCTGCTGCCAAATGACAACGATCTTGGTACTCAGAGAATAATAAACCTTTAAGTAAAGCCAAATCCTTCATGGTGATTTCTGTATACGGTTTTAGTGTTACAGGTTTATCTGTATCAATAACTAATTGGATTTGCTGAATTCTATCTGCCGTAATGTCTTTCGGGAAAGACAAGTTAATATCTTCCAGCTTGGTAGGCTTGCCTGCCAATTCGTATTTTTCTTTTACTAAACCATCCACCACAGATTGCTTTACGCCTTCGGGAGTAGGAAGTGGTTTAATCTTTTGGAATTCTGCTGAGAATATTTTTGGTAATTCGAATGTGAAACCACTTTGAGAGATTTCATCTTCAACCCCAATATTGAGTACGGGAATGGTTTTTACTATTTTTAATTTTGGCATTATTCTTTTGCCGTCTTTTCCAACTTTGATGTCTTTTGGATCTACTTTTTCATAAAGATCAAATACCGCAACACCTGATTTTGACTTTTGGAGCGTCTGATCAGCTGCACGACCTTCTTTCTTTTCGAAAGATTTCTTTTGTGCAATTTCTTCTTTTACGGATTTGAATTTAGCAGTTTGCTCTTCTACACCTTGGGTTTTGAAAGATGGGAGTTCAGCCAATTTGCTTTGGTCCGCGGTAATCACGGGTGCAGTTGTCGCTTCCGATGCCGGAACTCTACCATCTGCTTTCTTAGCTACTTTTTCTTCACCAAAGAACTTGTTTACAACTTCTTGATAAATTTTTTCGGCCTTCGCTTTATAAACTACAGCTTTTGCTTTCAAGCGATCAAAGAACGATCTTTCTTGAGCCACAACTGGTGTTGACGCCGTAACTGCATCTTGTGCATTCACAACCGTTGCAATCATCAATACGACAAGCATTAAACTGAATATCTTCATTAGTAATGCGTTGTTGTTTTTTCTGTTCATCATAACTCCTCCAAAGAGTTTTCTTTAAAATCACGGTTCCCCTTTTCTTGGGGAACCATCGTATCAAGCCGCTTACTTCAGTGCTCACTATGGTGAGCACTATTAAAATCATTTAAAGTAATAAGTGAACCCAAACACTGCAGACACGTTGTGTTCACTATCATCCTTAGCAGCGCCCGTGACATAATCTAAACGGTCTTGCTTGTAGAATCTGTTTTTAACGTCGAATCTGAATGCCCATTTTTCACTTAAAAAGAACTGTTGCGAAATATCTAATACTAATGCAACTGAACTGTCTTGTTTGTCGCCAGCTTGCAACGCGTGGTCGTAATCCACCAACGCTAAACCTACGTGTACACCCATATCAAAATAGATAATTGATTTATCAAATACTGATACTTTACCGTAGATTGGCATCCAGTTGTATGTAGCCGCCAATTGATAGTTCAATTTATTATAAGCAGGTGTACCGCCAGCAACGATGATTTCGTCTGTAGTCTTACTATTTTTAACATCGAATTGAGAGTATGAAACTTCAAATCCATGTTGTTCTTTAAAATAGTAACCGCTTGATAAATTGAGACTTGAACCTTTAGTGAAGCTATCATTAATTAAAAGCCCATACCCTAAGTTCACAAAAGGTCTTTTCTCTTTCGTGAATCTTCTGCTTTGCACAACATGGAATTCGGTATCCTTTTGTTGCCAGTAGTCTTGTTCAATTTGTTGAATATCTACTTTCTCTGATTTTGTATCCACAGCTTTAGCATCTTTTGCGGGCGCAGCTGCAGGAGCAGCTGCTTTATCCGTAGCTGTTCCAGGAGCTGGTGCAACAGGTGCTGCTTCCTTCTTCCCCGGACGTTGATACTTATTGGATTGAGCATAAGCTGATCCACCTACTAACATTGATATAGCCGCTGATAAAATAGTTATCGACGCTATTGAGCTCTTGAGCAATTTCATTTTCTTCCCCCCAGTTAACGAACCACATCGAGGACACATTCACTTTTTAGGTCTCGTTTTGTAATTCTCTCAGTTGTTAAATTCTAATGCTGCTCTTATTATCCTAAACTTAAACTAAAAACTTATTGTGTACTCTTAAACAAAAATGGGTATGTCACTACAACTGACGTACCCGCCGGCGGCGAAGGAAACTTCCAACTTGCTATCCGTCTCAATATACATCCCTCTACAACGGAATCCGAAAGTGTCGAATTCGCCACTTTCGGAAGCAGGACAGTGCCTCCATCTTGAATAGAAAACTGTACTAACACCTTACCAAAAAGATTCGGCACAGCCGACAAACGTCTCTCGTAACAGAAACGAATTTGCCCGATGTTACTGCGAATCACTTCTGCAATGGCGTCTTTATCCATTCCTCCAGAAACATCTGCTTCTTCATCCAGCATACCGACAGTAGCTGCCTGACCGATGTCTCCTTGAGAAAGTTTTCCTAAACCTTTGTATCCAGTTCCACCTCCACCCTTACCCTCAGTTCCCACACCACCAATGGCGTAAGATTCTCCGGTTGCTTTAGTGTCTCCAAATCCTTGTGCATTAACTGCAGTTCCACCGAACGCACTGGTTGGTGCATTCTTAGCGGACTTAGATCCTCCGCCTTGGACTGCAATGGCATTCATATTCGCTCTTACCGAAATTCTTCCTAACAAGTTTTTTAAACTTGCTGAACGAATTTGTGAAATAGCCTTAACTGTTTTCTGACTCTCTGCTTTTGGTGCCGCAGTTGCCTTAGCTGCCGGCCCACCTTGAGCTTGTTGAATTTGCTTTGTCGCTTGAGATTGTTTTTTCTTTTCTTGAACAAACTTCGCATCATAAATAATACGCGCGTATTTGTTCTTTTCCATTTCTTTTGGCATATCCATTTTAGGTTGCTTCGGAAAGAAATAGAATGCGAGAAGAAGCATTAAGAATCCTGCCGCAGAAACAATGTACTGTGTTTTTTGATCGAAGCGGCCTTGATGCTCTTCGACTTCAAGAGGTCTTGGTCTAGCTCTTAATCTTTGTTGGACTACAAATCCAAGAGCTTCTTTTTTCTGCCAAGCAATTGTTGGTGGAGCTTTAAACTCTACATACCCACCCATACCATTACTCAATCTAAATGTTTCTGTTTTATGTAGATAATGAGTCTCAATAATTTTTCCTGTGAGGATGGACTTTACAACCACTTCTTGAATATCTGCACTCAAATCACGTCTTTCTTCCCAGCTATACAAATTGTGCGGAGCTGGGATGAGTTTTAGTTTAAAATCATGGTCACCAATGCGGATATCCATGTCTGATTCGATTTTTTGAGATACGATATTTTCTTTGTTGCTCCAAGTACCAGAATCACTTGCTAAGTCTGAAATATACCAATCGCCATTCTTGTATTCTATACCCGCATGATAAGCAGAAATATCTTGCCCTACGATTCTTAAATCTGCTTTACGAGCAGACCCAATTGTCGTTGGTGTCGAGGCCGGCTCCATCTTGAGCTTCTTCGATACTTTCTTCGCCGTTGTATATTCAACTAGTAAATGTTTCTTTGCACCCATAACGTTCCTCATCTACATTTGATCAGCATCTGCGCGTCTGATCTCTTATTCTTACTCATTCCTATTTAATAAATTCCACTGAATCCTGAATCTGCTCATCAAAGCTTTCTTTTAATTTATAAAGAGGAATAAATTCGATACCTCTTTTTTGCACAATGTAGGAACCATCAGGTTGCCTAACCTTACCGTCCACATCTGCTCCATCGAAACTGATTTTCTGAACTCTTGTTGCTTTTTGAGCATGAGCATTTGCCCCTACTATCAACACTGCAACCAGTAATAATAGTTTCATAAAAATCTCCTACTTCTTCTCTTGCGAGTTCTTGCTAGCAAGTTGTCTTGTCTTTAAAGTAATTTCTTCTAGCGTTTTAATTTTTTGTGTAATATCAAATGGCAATGTGCCTTCTACTTTTTTTGTTGCCATTAAGCTTTGCAATTGTTTGTACTTTGCAAGAGTTACATCTGTGTCCTTAGTTAAGTTCTCATACACATAGACCTCTTGCAGCCTGAAATCTAAAACTCTTGGAAAGTTAGCTATTGCTCTATCGAGAACTGAAATTGCTTCTTTTGCATTATCTAGTTCGATGTAACAACTAGCCAATCCAAAAAGACCTTGGTGATTTCTAGATTCGCTCAATAACACATTTTCAAAATGAGCTTGAGCTTTTTTGAAATCCAGTTCTCTTAAATAAACTTGTCCTAAAAACAAATGCGCATCTTTAATGTTTTTATCTAAATCAATAGATTTTTGCATTTCTGCAATCGCCTCTTTATAAAACTGCTGCTTCCAAAGAATTCTTCCTTTTTGATACCTGAGTACGCCAACTTCAACGGACTTCTTTAAAGCTAGATCAATCATCCACATTGCTCTTTCTGTGTGACCTCTATTTTCAGAGGCAACGCTCAGGTAGTATGCACCCCATGGCGCATCTGGCTCTACCTGCGAAATCTTCTCCCCAATTGTTTCTACCATTGACCACTGAGCCTTGTTGATACAACCGTTGGCTTTTTCCATCAAACTTTTCCAATTATTGTCCAAATCCACTTGTTTTTGTGTTGGACAGGTTTGAAATTTCTTTTCGCCCACAAAAGACGATTGAATTTGTGAAGCATACTTACGCTGCACTTCTGCGGTATTTACCTTTTTCGCAGTCGGTGCTAGTGGGGCACTACTACAAGCTGTCATCAACGCTGCTAATGTCAAAGCTCCAACAAATAACTTCATTCCATTCTCTCCACCTGCCCGCAGGCAGCACTGCTACTGAACATCTGGAAGGGCCGCTTTAGGCATTTCCACATTGTACTTCACAAACTTTAAACCTTTAAAATTCACTCTATTTAATTCATTTCTTAATTCAAATACGTATCCATCGTATGCGGGATATTTTTTACCAAAATCAATTCCCGACTGAAGTGTGTCTGCAATCTTTTCTTCTATTGGAATCACTACGTTTGAAATTTCCTCTAACAACAATTTTTTATCTTTTTCCGAAATATCATCAGTGATTTGAATTCCCTTAAGAGCATCTACATAATGCTGATACATTCTTGCTAGCGAATAGAAAGCTCTCAATGTTGTAGCTGGGTCACCGTACTTGATCGTAGACTGATAAGCTCTTTGGGCTTTATCTAGTTTTTCCGTTTTAAGAGTAAGAACCATCTCAAGTCTATCCACTTTCGTTTTCACACTCTGTTGTACCAATTCATCTCTTAGAATTTCTGCTTGGATAAATCTAGCCTGGGCCTGAACATCATCTGGAGCATTTTTGTCTCCCACAATTTGGCTTGCTAGCTTGAAGGCAAGCGTTGAGTTCTTATCAGCATAGGCTTTCTTAGCACTCATGATTGTATCGTCAGAATATTTAGCTCCACCGTACTTGTTCACTAGTTCTTTGACTTCTTTGGTTGAATAGATATTTGAAGAATCAAGACGAGTTAACGCCGCAACGATGTCTTTTCTCATCTTGTCGTCTGGATTTTTTAAGAGTTCCCTATAAGTATCAACACCTTTTTTGAAGTCACCGGACAAGATATAGAAATCCGCAGACATCTTTGCCCACTTCATAGAATCTTTAGAGTCGACCTTTGCAAGTTCTTTCACCGCTACAGCCGCATGAGCAGTATCTGCCATAAATTCATAGAGTTCAGCTGACTTCTGAAGTGATTTTTTCGCAAACTCAGATTTAGGAAAAAGCTTATAAAGTTCAAATGACTTATCTGCCGCCATTTTCATTTGATTTTTCTTAATCAAGATTTGTGTCAAGTTCCACATTGCTTTATCGGCAAGCTTAGAATCTGTATTTTCGTGTGCAAACTTATTGTATATTGCAACCGCTTCATCCAGATCACCTTTTTGTTCCAAAGCATTACCCAGAGCAAATTGTGCCTCTCTGTTGATTTTAAGAAGAGCATCTCTTCTTTCTTGAGGTGGTTTTAAAGCCATTAAATGATCCGTTGATTGGATCAATTCCTTGTGAGCTTTTTGAATATTTAAAATATCTAGAAATAAATCCTGTGACTTCATCACCAGTTTATCTTCGCCTTTACTCCATCCAATTTGTTTGAATGTAGGAAGAGCTTCATTATAACGACCTTTTTCATAGGCAATAAATGCCTTCTTGTACTTCACTTCTGTTACAAACTTACCAGTTGGATTTTTGTTTGTGTAAAGGTCCGCAAGGTGACTGTATTTCTTTTCATCATCGTCACTCCACTTATCACCCACTGCATTTTCTAAACTCACGATGGCAAAGTAACTTGCTTCGTGAATGATCTTTTGATCTTTAATTGCCGTTGCAACTTTGTAGTATTCTTCGGACGCAAGTCTATGTTTCTTTCTTTGGAATAGAAGTTCCGCGTAGTTGAATCTCACTGTTTCTTTCTTTTCAGGAACTTCTAAATTGGCATTTCTTAAGTAAATGCTGTAAGCCAATTCTGTTGCATCTGCAATACTATCAATTCTCTTAAGATCTGACTTATCAATATTGCTTTCTTTGGCTTTTTTAGACTTGTTCTGCCACTCTTTATGCCATCTGATAGATAACTTTAAACTTTGTTTTGACAGAACAACTGGACAAGATTTTACATCTTCATCCATTTCATCAGCTTTGACTTTTGCAGTATTTGCGGTTGGCTTGTTATACTCTTGCTTAAAGTACTTTAAGCAATGAGTTTCAAATCTTGCCAGATGGTCTGTTGCTTTTTCATAATTTCTAGCAGTTAAATCATTTTCAATAATCATTTTGTAAGCCACGGATGTATCTACAGAACCTGGAAGATTAGAAATCAAATCATTCAATACCGTTTCTAACTCTAAAAACTTACTATGTCGTTCATACAACTTTGATAATGAAATGATATATTGACCCGTTTTATCACCGGCAAATTTATTGAAATAAGCATAAGCTTTCTTTGCCTCTCTGGCTTCGGGATAGAATAGAACCAAGTCATTAAGCGCTTCTTCTCTTAAATTGATCTTAGAGTTTTCTTGTTGAGCTAACTTTTCAGTTACATCAATCACCATCTCTAATTCTTTCATTGCACCTTCTACATCTTTAAGTTGATATTTTGTCCAACCCGTTTTGTAGATGGCATAGGGATAGACTCTAGCCAGTGGATATTTTTTTATAGCTTCATAGTCTGCCAAAGCCATATCGTATTTGCCTTTTTGGTAATACATTTCTGCCAGAGCTAAGTGTGTATCCGGAATTAAAATAGATTCTGAAAATCTAGAAAGTAATGATCTGTAGATCTTTTCTGCTTTGTCGTCTTGGTTCAATTGTTGTCTTAAGAAAGCATTATTGAATAAGACTGAATCCAATTCAGAGTAATTAGGATAACGCCTTTCGATCTCTTCATATATGTTCACAGCTTGTTTTAATTTGCCTTGGGATGTTTCAGATTTTATAGTCTTGGGAATCATCGACAATAATGATTGCGCTGAAGACGGCTGCCTTGCGTCCACTTCCAATTTATTGTATTCAAAGAAACGAGCAGATTTAGCTTGGCGTACGTAAAGTTCAGCTTTTCTATATAATAGACCTGGCTCCAGCGGCGAACCTTTATATTTTCCAATCAATTTATTGAGCTGTTGCATCGCTTGATTTTCGTTCTTAGTGATAAGAACTTCCGTGAGCGTGGCTTTGTAGTCGTCCATCTCACCTTTCTCATTCACTACTCTGAGCTTCTTGTTTAGCTTGTCCGTGTCTTCATCCACTTTTTTGCGCGCAAATCCGCTTTCAGCAATCAATGTTGAAGCTAAGAGCGAAAATACAATTGAGCGCGCAATGTAAAGTGATGATTTTGAAATCATGATCAACCAGCCTTCTTCGCAGAATTGTTATTAATGTATTCTTTAATGCTTTCTAAATGTGCAGAATGAATTTTTAAGAATCTCACGCCGTACTTCACCGGAGCTTCTCTATCACTAACACCTTTAGTGAACTTCTTGCTTACTACCTCGCAAATAGCATTGAACGGAGGAACATTGTCTCCGGGCTTCACGTGCAAGAATATTTTTTCACCGGGCTTAATGAGAGAGTTTTGCATTACGATACCCGCCCCACCCTCACTGATCTCAATGGCATCGCCTTTCCAAACTTTATCGTTATCGTGGACGATGATTGAACCATTAAAATTCTTTCTTTCATGTCTTCTTCTGAAGAATGAATCTTTCACGGTTGGGTCTTCTTTTTGTTTATATAGCTCTTTGATTTCTTTTGAATCGAAATGTTCAACTTCAGCAATACGCTTCCAGTTTTCTTGGCCATTTCTCCAGATGTAATCGAATTCGAATACAGATTTACCTTGAAGCATTTTTACAACTTCAACGTAACTGAATGGGCCGTATTTATTATCCCATTTTAAAATGTACCACTCTTGTAAGCTTTTAACGTCTTTTACAGTCATAAATTACCCTCAAAACTTTGTCGTATTTTTACTTCAGGTTAAGTGATCAATCCATGGCCTAACCAAAGCACGCCAAATTCTTCTTCGGTGTATTAAATTACCGACTTAAGTAAGCTGATGAAATTCCTCAAAAATTAATAAATGCTATCAAACCTTTTTACAGTTTTTTAAACATAGTGATCCAAGATGATTAAGTTATGGTCAGCACACGGAATTCCAAGTCCCATTTTGACTCACAGAGTAGACCTTCGACTGGTCTTGAAGAATTCACAAAGTCTAGCCTCTAGAGAACGTCTACATTTTTCACTTCCTCATCTGTGATGAGCTTATTTCTTCCTATGAAAATGAATTTATGGCAACTTTAGAGGCGACTTTGGGGGTCATGGGGATGAAATCATTTTTTGTAATTTTGATTTTCAAATTAATTTTAATTACTGCATCCATCTCAGAGGCAAATCTACCTTTACAATTCACTGTTGGATCTTACAATTTGTATGGATTAAGAAATGAAAATGACCTCAAAAAAGATTTAAATTCCCTTTCCAATGTTCAAATCTGGGCCTTTCAAGAAGTGGAAGGAAATTTTTCTGAAAAAACAGAACAAAAATTAAAAAATATTCTTCCTTCTGGAGAATGGTATATTTTTAGCCAAAAAGTAAATCTCCTCGATCAAAAAAAGGGGGTTTGGGAAGGCCAAGTGATCGCCAGTCGCTTCCCCATTTTATCGGTCGAAGTAATTCCCTTAAATCATTCTGGCCAGAAAAAAAGAGTAGCTTTAGTTGCAAATTTCAAAACAGAAAATGGCGAAAACTTCTTTTTTGCTAACACTGATCATGAAGTTCAGATTTTTTCGATCGACTTTAATGACCGTAAAAAGCAACTCTTGAGTTTGGTGGAATATTTTAACAAAACTGAATCTATGGGCGTAATTGCTGGTGACTTTAACACTACAGGCGGAGATGAAGAAATCTCCAACACAGAAGAAATTATGGATCAGGCTCAACTCAAGAGGGCTACTTCTTCAGGCCAAAACACTTGCACTTTTGAAAAAATGTTCATAAAAAATGAGCTAGACCATTTCTTTAGCCGAGGTGTTGATTTCTCCGCTCGCCATAGATTCGATGGCAGAAAAGGCTCTGACCACTACCCCATTTATATGGATATTAATCTTTTATAGCATATGCTAAACGTTAACGGAAAACTGTTTGAATTCTGATAATTTTAAGGCGATATTTTTTGCTTATGCCAAAAACTATAGAAATCCTGAATAGCATTCAAAAAGACATCGATAAAGAGATCCAAAGAGGCTCCATTACCAGAGCTGTGTTTGATTTAGACTCAACTCTTTTTAATGTAGCTCCTCGATTTTCCAAGATCATCCAAGAGTTTTGTTCTGACAATATTATGCGCGCAAAATATGCAAAGGCTATTGAGGTGCTTTCTCAAGTTCAAATCACTCACCATCCGTATTATCTCAAGCAATTTATGGCGGATATTGGATTGGACAAAGAAACTCAAGAATTCTACAAGGAGATTTTTGAATACTGGAAAAGCAGGTTCTTTCATGACCATTATGTGATCTTTGATGAACCTGAAATAGGCGCAGTAGATTTTGTACAAGAGCTATATGAACGCGGCGTACATATTATCTATCTCACAGGTCGCGATGAACCCCGAATGAAAGTGGGAACAATTGAGAGCTTAAAAAAATGGAATTTCCCCGTAGACAAAGACCGGGCTGAACTTGTCTTGAAGCCCTACAAAGAATTAGATGACGCCGAATTTAAACGTGATCACTTCAATATATTTCCAGCAGATGAAAAAATTTGGTTTTTTGAGAATGAACCCGTCAATATTCACTTGGTTCTTAAAGATTGTCCTCACGTTAAGATCATTTACTTTGATTCCGTACACTCTGGAAAAGCCCATGCTCCTGAAGGACTCCCGACAATTACTCATTTTAAAGTAAAATAAGATAAATTATTTTTTCTGCAGATTTGGCTGAACAGAATCTTTACCAGGAACTGAAATTTTTTGACTTGGACCAGGAATAAGCTTGAGTGGGATATCAATTACAAAAATGCAACCAACTCCAGGTTTATTCACTACGTTGATTTTTCCTTGGCTCAAATGCACAGCTCGTTGAGTGATTGAAAGCCCTAAGCCCAAACCACTTCGATCTGTATCTTCTTGAGTAAAAGGTTTAAACAAGGAGCTAATTTTATCCACTTCAAGTCCACCGCACTTATCTTCTACCTCGATAAAAACACGATCTCCTTTGGCTTCTCCTCGCAACACAATTTTTCCGCCAGCATGAGTATATTTGATCGCATTCTGTAGAATATTTGCTACAGCGGACACGATAAATTGCCTGTCTGCCTCTATTTCGAGGGCCCAGTCCACTGCCGTTGTCAGAGTCTGTTTCTTTTTATCAGCATCTACTTGAGCCGTAATTAAAATTTGCTCAAATAATTCTGCCAAACGAAATTTTTCTACAAATAGATCTGCATCAGCGCGCATTCTCACTTCTGATAGAGAACGATCAATTAAATTCCTCATTCGAACAAGGTTTGCTTCAAGTACATTGGCGGTACTTCCACCTATTCCCACCATTCCCGCTTTAATTAATTCGTGTGCGACCATCACACTCGAAAGTGCATTTCGCAATTCATGTGCTAAAAAACCCAAATGTAGAATTTCTCTCTTCTCAATCGCTTCATCGCTTCGAAATTGATATTCTGAGACTGCCGATGCTATTGCAACATCGAGACATCCATTGAGAATATTAAATTCACTTGGAGTAATTTTGGCATTTTTTATTGTAGCCAGCTCTGTAATAGACTGGCACATGGCCCCATAGGCATGGACAACATGAGATAATGAATAACCCAAGCGAAGAAATTCTTTTCCATGATCAGCTGCTGCAACCAGCATGTCCTCAGGAGGACGAGAGCTGAGCTTGACTTCTAAAACTTTTATAAGTTGTTCATAAAAAAGTGGAAGCCCTAATTTTAATTGCTCAGATCCTTTTCGAGTTCCTGCAAGAATTTGTGTTTTTTCATCCGTGAGAGATAAAATTTCTTTTCGATTTTCTTCTAAAAATTTATCTAGCATTTAGATAACAACCTTTCAAATTGTATCTCCAAATTGAATTTACTAACATTCTTTCACTGAAAGCATAAACATCACCTTTATTTTTGAGAACATGCTAATGTGATCTCAAATGAACGAAACTCGCGCAAAACATATTCTGATAGTTGATGATTCTCCTGACAGTCGAATACTGCTGAAGACTCTTCTTGAATCGCGAGGTTATACCACAGACAGTACCTCGAATGGCCAAGAAGCTCTAGCGTTATTAAATTCAAATTTAGAATTACCTCAAGCGATCTTGCTCGATATGAGAATGCCTGTGATGGATGGGACGACTTTCCGCCGAGAACAAGGAGCAAATCCCCGAATAAAGAATATACCTGTAGTTATAATGAGTGGGGATAAAACTACCTCTAAAATGCAAGCAAACGCTGATTACGTGTTGCAAAAGCCTTTAAATGTATCTTCTCTGATGGCAACCATAGAGAAGACTACATTAGTTCTATAATCCTACATTTCTTGAGATTTTTACATCAATATGGCAAGCTGGATTTTTCCACTGGGCCTTTGCGATCATCTCATCCATTGAGGTCTCAAGCTTTTTCAAACTTGATTTTAAAATCGGAAGAGCTGTAGTTCTCGCCATTCTTCCCTCTTCTATTTCAGCCAATAAACCTCGAGCATGCACAACCGTTGTCTCTGGCATGGGAATCAAAGTTTTTTCTGAAAGTACCTTCATTTTATCTAGCACAATTTTAAGAGAATCTTTACTCGTGGCAAAGCGCTCTCCAGCATTGATATTGTCATAATCCAAAATAAACTTTTGGAAACCTTTTTTCCATTCACGGTACTCAGTTGCTATGTTTTCTTTTGAGGAACAAGATGTTGCTGAACCGTGAGCCTCGAATACGAACAGTATCATTAAGGCAGTAAGAAGAGTTTTCATAAATCACCTCTCTTATATACCTATGTTAGTGCAATATGTGTTCTTGCCAGAGGCAAATGAGCAAGGGTTCGCGTCTGCAATTTTAAATTTTTTGTTGAAATGTTTAATACATTTACAGAAATTTTAAAATACAAGGTAGACCCCAAGAAATGGGATTTTTCTAATTAATGTGGATAATGCATCCTGCAAAAGGGTGAACTCTCAATGATTTCCTCCACCTTATCCATGTCTCTGATATTTGAATTTATTATGAGCTTGGCATAATACCTGGAGGTTTTCAGGTTGATTGCTACCATTCTTACTTACAGACTTGATATGATCAACTTGTAGGAAATGATTCTGATTGCAACCGGGATACTGACATTTGTAATTGGCTTTTTGAAGTAGGTGGTTCTTGAGTGAAATCTTAATTTGTCTTGGGTTTTGAGACTTGGATGGGCTGTTATTTGTTTTACTGTATTTCGTGAGTTCTTGATCTACTAATAAATTGATAAGAGTTTTTACATCTGTAGTTTGATGAGATTTTAGAGCCTTTAATTTTTCTAATTTTTTATATTCTTCCTCTGAAAGATCCAAAGTTAAACGAATGGTACTTCCATTGACATACCTCTTCGCAGGCCCTGGACTTTTTAATTCTAGAGGCATTTCGCGAGCCAAAATCTTATCAACTTCAAAAGATGGTTTATTCTCTAATTCTAGTAGCAACTCTCTTTTTTCAGAGATTGTTTTTGTATTTAGAACTTTATTAGCACGAGCAAGTGTAGTTAAAGATAGAGATCCATCATCTATTTTTTGTTTTACTTCAGGAATAACTTCACAGATTTTAATAGCTGCCTTTCTTTGATATGCTAAAGATTCAGAATAACCTAATCCTTTCACCAGATACTCAAATAGATTAGAGTAACCCCATTCTAGGTAAGATCTATTATTTTCGATAGCTTGTAAAAGATCTAAAACTTTAGATGTAATTCTTCTTTCAAGTTTTACCAGTTTCAAAAGTCTTTCGTGAAGAACCAAGGCATTGTTTTGTAGATTCATTCTTTCTCCTTTAAAAAGTTCAAACTGCAAGAACAACTTACCACAAGTTTTAAAGACAGATTTTTAGAGAGCATCTAGATGGAAAATAAAATGCAATTGTACGCGCGTAATTACTCTCACAAAGAAAGAAAATATTAAAATTACAAAAAATAAAATTTTTAGAATTTGCAAACAAACTTACGTCTATTTAAACACAGAAAATAATCGTCAAATAAATTATTAAAATTGTAAAAATATTTTGTATTATTGACGCAATGACAGTACGAAAAACTAAGGGGTACCTTTTAATAAAAATATTTAATTTTATTTAGCAGCTGCGAAACACAAGTAGGCTGGCGCTTTTTATCGAGCGATTAAGATTTTAAAGTGGCAAGCTTGGATGCAAAGTCATGTTTTATTTTGCTCTGAAGATTATGCAGAAGTGTGACTACTAGAACTCGAAACACGCTTTAAACTGGCTTTATAATGAAAATACATGACCCACAAAAAGAAGAAAGAGGGTTAAAATAGTCCAATCCTTTTACAATTAGGTATTTTATTCGTGCTCCCATAGCATGGGAGCATATTGTTCCCAAAAGTCTTCAGATTACATTACGCTTGCCTTATAATGCCCTACATGAACACACACATTGACCCAAGAGTATGGTTGCAATCTGAATTTAGTAAAAGGCGCGCTAAAAATCCTCATTATTCACTGAGGATGCTCGCGAAAAAGCTAGATATACCTTCTGGTAGACTCTCAGAAATTTTGTCAGGAAAAAGAAGAGTGACGAGACAATTAGCAATTCAGATTGCAGATAAGCTTTCTTTGGATCCAGAGTTAAGATCGAAATTGATTACAAGTACAACAGCTTTTAAGTCAGATAATCTTCAAGAACCCTCTTTTGAACAAATTTCTTTAGATTCTTTTCATGTGATTGCTGATTGGTATCATTTTGCAATTTTAAGTTTAATCGAATTAAAAAATTTCCAAAACGATGCCAAATGGATTTCTCGCAGATTAGGAATTTCAATTGTTGATACTAATACCGCACTTGAGCGTTTATTTAGACTGGGTTTAGTAAAGGAAAAGAACAACAAGCTAACTCAAACCCACAAAAATATCTCTACTACTCATGACATTCAATCTATCGCTTTGAGGCATTCACATAAACAAAGCTTAGAAAATGCCATTACAGCATTAGAAGAAGTTTCGATAGAAAAGAGAGATATCACATCCATGACTATGGCGATCGATTCTTCAAAAATACCACAAGCAAAAGAAATGATAAAAAAATTCAGACGTCAACTTTGTGCCTTTTTAGAATCCGGAACTAAAAAAGATGAAGTTTATGATCTTAACGTACAACTTTTACCGATTACAAAGAGGGTTTCCAATGATTAAAAAATTTAATATATCTGCTATTGCGCTATTCTTAGCTTTTAATTTAATAGCATGTGGACAAAGTAAAACTCAAAATAATGTGCAAACCAATAGCGAAGGTGGAGAAAGGGGTAATGGCGCTGATTATCACTACATAGGAGAGAATAATCCGTGGTTTGTAGATTTACATAAAAACGGAAATAAAGTGATAAAATACTGCGTAGAACTCAGCCCTACTTTTGACTTCAGCCATGATCAAATTAAACAACTTATTGAGAAATCTTTTAATACTTGGGAAAATTATTTTAAAGAAAAGGATTTAAACGAACCGGCTCTTTTAGTTACCAAAAATAAAAAACTAAATTCTTGTGATGGAACGGAAGATATTGCGTTCTATTTTGGAATCAAAGATGAACGGGTAAAAAAATATGAATACAAATTTAATGAATCCCTAGGCTATTCTGTAAGAACAGAAAATAATAATTCTGACATTTGGAGTAAGGGCTTCATATGGATCGCATCTCCTGGAAGCATTAAGCCTGATTATCCAAATGAAGACTTATTTTATCCTGATTGGACATTGGGTAATAATTTACAAGGAATTTTAATTCATGAACTCGGACACGTTTATGGAATAAGTCATGCTCCCGGTACAATAATGAGTGATGATTTTTTTAAATTAATTGATCTCAGAATCTCCTACACCCCAAATGAAAGTGCTTTAGAAAACATAGATCATACCAAGGAGCTTATTCTTGATCGAAAAAAAATAAAGAAAGAAGGCTGGTTAGGATATGAAAATACATTAACTACTATGATAAATGGTGTCACCACAGTAGAACACTTCGAAAACATTAAAGAAAATTTCTATATGCTCTTTGATCGCGCACCAATAGGAAAAATCAGCGCGCAAATTTCAGGCTCTGGCATGGATAATTTAGTGTTAAAAGTAGCAGATGAAAAATCAAATGCTACTTTCCCAGTTTTACTTAAGGGTAAGAGTCAAATCTATAGTAAATCTTTTACAGAGAGTTCTTCTGGAATTCAAATTATTCAGAAAACGCCAAACAAACATATTACAAATATGATTGATTATAGATCTTTTACATCTGAAGTGACCTATGCAACATTACAGCTAAAAGCACGTCAATTGGATATTATTATTGAACGAAACTTGAGTTCTTGCACGGATAAGCAATCAGCTACTGCAGTAAATGAATCATCCATGATCATGGTAAACTGTGATGAGAGTGGTCCATTCAATATAAAATATTTTTCTAACAACAACATCAAAACTCTTTTTAGAGCAGGGTTTATTTTAGGCTTTCCTCATTAAAGAGGTTTTACGTCGAATTCGCCGGTGCGTGCTTTTTTGATAGCCAACAGTAGCGCCTCAGCTGCATCGCTTTCCGTCACGCATGGAATTGCGTAATCGATGCAGCTGCGACGAATAGAGAAGCTATCTTCGATGGCTTTTCTACCTGAAGTGGTGTTGATCACGAAACTCACCTTACCTGTTCTGATTCTATCGACGCAGTTTGGACGGCCTTCGAAAACTTTTCGGACAATTACGCATGGAAGATCGTGATCACCTAAGAAGTGTGCCGTTCCTCTTGTTGCAGAGATTGTATAGCCCATTCCTAAAAGTTCTTTTGCGAGTGGTAACATGATTTCTTTGTCTTTTTCTCTTAAGGATAAAAACACTTCACCACTTTGCGGAAGCTTTACGTGTGATGAAATAAAAGCTTTTAGAAGTGCTTCCGAATAATCGGCACCTCTCCCCATACTCTCACCCGTGGATTTCATCTCTGGTCCAAGGATACTGTCGGACTGTTTGAATTTATTGAATGGGAACACGACGCCTTTTACGGAAACTTCTTTGGTCTTTTTCCAATCATATTGTTTTTCTGGTTTTTTACCTAAAATCGCTTTTACCGCTAAATCTACAAGTGGAACCATCGATGCCTTTGCCACGAAAGGAACTGACCTTGAACTTCTTGGGTTGGCTTCAAGTACATAAATTTCGTCGTTCTTCACTGCCAGTTGCAAATTGAGATGACCGATCACATTCATTTTGTCGGCTAGAGCTTTACTGAGCTCTTCCATTTTAATAAGTGTTTCGTCCTTTAATCTTTGTGGAGGTAGAACTCCCATACTGTCGCCCGAGTGAACGCCGGCCGCCTCGATGTGCTCTACCACTCCGCCGATCACGCACCAGTCAAGTCCTCGAACTAAATCCACGTCGACTTCGAGAGCTCTCTCTAAAAACTCATCCACCATAAATGGATTTTCGGCCGAAATAAATTCACCATATTTATCAAAGTACTCTTCGAGATCTTCATCGGTCTCAAGCACTTCCATCCTTCTACCGCCGATCACATAACTTGGACGGCAAAGAACGGGATAGTTGATTTCTTTGACGAATTGCTTTGCTTCATCAACCGTAAAAATCATTTTCGATTTTGGAATCTTTAAGTTGAGTTCGCGACAAACTTTCGAAAATTGCCCGCGATCTTCCGCTAGATCTATGGTTTGCAGCGAAGAACCTAAAAGTTCATACCCGCCATCCACAAGTTTATGCGCAAGTCCGATGGAAGTCTGCCCTCCCCATTGCGGGATAAATCCTTTTGGACCGATAAATCTCATCACCTCGTGAACGAATTCATAAGTGAGAGGTTCAAAGTAAAGTTCATTGGAAGTATCATAATCTGTCGAAACAGTTTCAGGGTTAGAGTTGATCATCACCACTCTCAAGCCTTCTTTTTGAATCGCCTTAACGCCTCTTACACAACCGTAATCAAACTCAATGCCTTGGCCGATTCTATTCGGTCCGCTACCGATAACCACGATGGTGTCTTTCTTTGATTGTTTTTCTGAAGGCTCTGACCAGTATGTCGAGTAGTAATATGGAGTTTCTGATTGGAATTCAGCTGCGCATGTATCCACTTGGAAGAAACATGGATGGAGATTGTATTGCTCTCTCAACTCTCTGATAGATGCTTCTGAAACATTTTTGATCACGGCGATTTGTTTATCGGAGAAGCCTTTTCTTTTTGCCTCTAGTAAAACGTCTTTATCCAATTGAACGCCTGTAAGAACCTGTTCATGGTCCATGATTTCTTTGAATTGTTCTAGGAACCAATAATCAATTTGTGAAAGCTCGTGAATATACTCTGTAGTTTTTCCTTCTCTAAAAGCCTGCGCGATATAATGGATTCTTTCACTGTTCGGGTAAGCAATTTTTTGCTCTGAGAAAGTTACAGTTTTGAAACCGATTCCATCATTTTCTAAAGAGTGCAGAGCTTTTTGGAAAGATTCTTTAAACGTTCTCCCAATTCCCATAACCTCACCCACGCTCTTCATCTGAGTTGTGAGAACATCTTCTGTTCCTGGAAATTTTTCGAAAGCAAATCTTGGAATCTTAGTTACAACGTAGTCCAATGCCGGCTCATAACAACATGGAGTTGATTTTGTAATGTCATTTGTAATTTCGTTTAAGCGATAACCAATGGAAAGCAGGGCTGCGATCTTGGCAATTGGGAATCCCGTGGCCTTCGAGGCCAGCGCTGATGATCTACTCACTCTGGGATTCATTTCAATTACGACACGCTCTTTTGTTTTTGGATCTACAGCAAACTGAACATTTGCTCCACCCGTCTCAAGACCAATTTCATTTAAGATCTTTTGCGCTTCATCACGCATATCCTGGTATTCTTTGTCGGTCAGAGTTTGTTGTGGGGCCACCGTGATGCTATCACCAGTATGAATTCCACATGGATCAAAATTTTCGATAGAACAAATCACCACGAATGTTCCATCGCGATCTCTCATCACTTCCAGTTCGAATTCTTTCCAACCTAAAATGCTCTGTTCAATTAAAACTTCTGTAGTCGGGCTCTCGTAGAGGGCCATTTGCAGCATGCCACGATACTCATCGATAGAATATGCAATTCCCCCACCGGCTCCTCCGAGTGTGTAGTTGGGTCTTAGGATAATTGGAAAACCCAACTCCTGTCCGCGCTCCCAACCTTCATCAAAACTTCTTACCAAATAACTTTTGGGAGCTTTCGCACCCACTTTATCTAAAACGTGTTTAAATTTTTCGCGGTCTTCCGCTTTCTGAATGATTTCCGAAGATGTCCCCAACATTTTTACGTTGTGTTTTTCTAGAATTCCCAAACGATCCAACTCTAGAGCGGCATTCAATGCGGTTTGCCCACCAAGAGTAGGAATCAAGGAATCAGGTTTTTCTTTCTCGATGATGCGTTCGATAAATTGCGCTTTGAGAGGCTCAATGTAAACTTTCGTTGCAATTTCGGGATCTGTCATGATGGTCGCAGGATTGGAGTTGATGAGGACAACTTCGAGTCCTTCTTTCATTAGAGCTTTACAGGCTTGGGTTCCTGAATAATCAAATTCACACGCTTGTCCAATGACTATGGGCCCACTGCCAAGAATCAACACCTTTTTTATCTTCGGATCTCTCAAGGATTAGCTCCTCTGATCAAACGATCAGCTTTGTGCTATACTCTAAAAGTGTTTTCGTTCGTATAAATAAATTTTGGTAAAATATGTTTATACTGATCCACTTTATTTTTCATCCTTAAAAGTTTGAGCAATAGCTTTTCTTTCTCATCCTGAGAAGCTTTTTTGTTCGCTTTAATTTCTTTTAAAATATACTTTTTAGCTTCGAGCGGATGAAAACAAAATCCCTTTGCAAATACAAAAGTATCTGTATGCGGAATCACTCTTACACTGAAAAGATCATCTTTATTGAAGCCGGCATTGATGTCCGAATTTTTTATTACTATTTTATCATTAGTGAATAAATCTTTAATGTAAATATCGTTGTCTTTGATTTTTGTGAATTCAAAAACGCTGTGATTTGCATTCAAAAGAGATTTAAAATGTTCTGTATCGGACTCTCTTTTTGGAAATTTTTTATCCTGGAGAGCAAATTCGATAGGTGTGAGGGCCGGGCCGGAAAGCTTTCTAGTGAAAAGATACCAATCTAAAAATTGCGACATACGTAAATTGAATTGAGCTGTGTCATCGTCAACACTGGGAATTGATCTTTCAAAAAATTCCACTTTTGCCTTAATGATTTCGTCAGCGTATTCATCACTTGTGTAAAGTGTTAAAAGACGATCCAAAACTTCTTCGAATATCATTTTCTTGCCTCTTAATTCTCTGCCTAACAAGTCTCTTCGCGAATCACTATTTATCGCCCTAACAACTCTACGAAATGTTCAAACAAATATCTAGCATCTCGTGGTCCAGGACTATTCTCCGGGTGGAATTGAACGCTGAGCGCATTCCACTTCTTGCTCCTAATTCCAGCAACAGTATTGTCGTACAAATTGACGTGAGTAACGTCTATATCCATGCTCAAGCTTTTAGCATCCACGGCATATCCATGGTTCTGACTTGTCATGTATATTTTCTGGGCAATATTGTCTTTGATGGGATGATTTGCACCGCGGTGTCCGAATTTTAATTTATAAGTTTTCCCACCCAAGGCTAACGAAAGTAATTGATGCCCCATGCAAATACCAAAGATGGGTTTCACTCCCAAAAGCGCTTTAATTGTATCTACGCTTTTTTCTACCAGAGCCGGATCGCCTGGGCCGTTAGATAAAATAATTCCACTCGGCTTGTAATCAAGAATTTCTTTATGAGAGGTACGCGAGGGAAAAATACAAACTTCTTCTACGAGAGCCAATGTTTCTCTAAGAATATTTTCTTTTACACCATAATCGATCATGGCAATTCTAAGGCCGTTCTTTTTTGCGCCTTTGCGGATTTCTTTTTGTTTTTTAGACACTAAGAATGCCCAGTCGGGATCAATGTTTTTTGCCTTAGCAATTAAGCTCTGAGATTTTTCTAAGGCCTCTGCCTTTGTTTCTGACTGAACTAGCGCTCCCCACTGCGTGCCTTTTCGTAAAGACATCGTAAGCTTTCGGGTGTCTACCTTATGAAATATAGGGACATTATTTTTTTCTAAGGTTTTGACCCAAGTTTTTTCGCGATCCGAGTTTTGAATTTCCAAGGCAATAAAACCTTGAATATGAACTTTATCAGACTCCCAAACCGCTGGGTCTGCTCCATAGTTTCCTTGCTGTGAAGCCGTACAGACTAAAATTTGAGAAAAGTACGATGGGTCGGTCGCCATCTCTTCAAAACCCGAGTGCGAAGTATTGAAAACGACTTCCCCTGCTTTATCGGGACCTGATATCCACTCACCTTGAAAAGTTTCGCCGGACTCCAAAACAAGAAAACCATTCTTCTTACTCATCTGCCGTCTCCGATAATGGAATCAATTAGAGCTCGTCTAATTTTTCTACCATTCTCTACTTGTTTGAAAATGCAGTTCCTTGGATCATCTAAAATTTCAGATTGAATCTCGATTCCACGGTTGAATGGTCCCGGATGCATAATGATACCGTCTTTTTTCCAATTTTTTAGTCTTTGCTCTGTGATGGAGTAATTTTTTACGAAATTTTCTTTGAGTTTGGCATAGGATTGGATTCCATTTCCAAATTCTTCGTGTCTTTCAAATTGAGTTCTTAAAGACATTAAAACGGTTGCCCATTCCATGCCTTCTTCAAGTTTATCAAAGATTTTGATGCCATCATATTTACCTTTTAGAGGTAAAAATCCTTCTGGTGCACACAGGGCTACTTCTATGCCCAAGATTTTCATCAATTCAATGTTGGATTGAACAACTCTAGAGTGCTTGATATCCCCTACAAAAAGAACCTTCTCACCTTTAAGATTTTTTCTTTCTTTTGAAATTGTATAGCAATCAAGAAGAGCCTGGGTCGGATGCCCACTCATTCCCTCTCCCGCGTTGATGATAGGAGCGTTGATGTGCGCTGATAAATCTTTTAAATTCTCATCAGGGTAACCATGTCGAATGATAAATAAATCAAAACCCATGGCCTCAAGGTTTAAAAGTGTATCCAGAACTGTTTCGCCTTTTTTAAGTGAGCTGGATTCTGGGTTGAAAGTCACCGATTGCATTCCGCAATCTCTCACGGCCAAGTCAAAACTGATCTGAGTTCTGGTCGAAGGTTCAAAGAACAACAAACACGCATTCTTATTTTGATATTTATAGTGTGGCGCTAGCTTATCCGCCTTATCAAAAAGGAATAGAATATCATCTTGTTTAGAATTTATGAAATTGATGAAATGTCGGTTATGGAAGGACATTAAAATTCATCGTATCTGCAAAGATTTTTGGTGTCTATAGAAAATAATCTAAAGCTAATACGATAAAAATCAATATTGTGCGTTAAAGAGCGTTAGCACAAGCCAACGCTCCAATCATCGCCTAATCAAATTGAGAAAGGATTACTGTTTCATACTCTACCAGTATGTTGTTTCCGTTAGCATCCAGTCTAACACTTCGACCTGATATCCCTTGTCTAAAACAAGTATTCGTTATTTTTCCAATTACTGGCTTCCAGTGCAGATTTCTGTTTCCTACAAATAAAGCATTATAGGTAGTATCTGAGGCCTCAGAACTGACAAGACTAAAATTACTAATGTCATACTTCATAATCCAACGGCCGGCACTATTACTATGGACTTCACTCACCAACTTGAATTGAGGTTTATTATTTACCAGCTGAACTGCTGCTGATCCCAAAGTCTGCGCAGAATACCCCCCACCATTATGTGGATCTTTAAGCATAAAACCACCATCATCCACGTTGTCCGTCCATGGAGAGCAATGATTTTCGAAGTAGCATGTGCGCATACGCTTATGCACTTTAAACTTACCTACCCATTTTGCAGTTTGATTTGGAAGTGGAATTTTGCTTAAAAGATCTCTCTCCGATAAAGAGTTGCCAGGACAACTTGCTGGATCAAAAGGATCATTGCTTGGAATAGGATCACAAGTGCAATTATTTCCGATAGACTCGATCGCTTGACCCACTTGATCTGCAAAAGACTCGTCAGCAATATCAAAATGATGTACAGATTCATGGGCCAAGATAGTTATTGCATCATTGATACTTTTAATACCAGGACGGCAAGATTCAAAAGACAATATGACTGTCGAATTAGGATTTGATTGCGTAAAAGCACACGTACTTTGCTCATCCGTAATCCACACATGAGGGCTCTTCATGATATCCGACGCCAGTTGCTCTTTATTTTTCATAATCCAAGATACAACTTCTGGATTCACATCCACACTGAAGGCACAGGACTTAGCACTTTGCACTCTTTCGGCAGTATAGCTTCGAGCTTCTTCAAATAGGATTCTCAATGGATCTCCTCCATTGCCTACTTCTCCGGCCACGGCGCCAGTAGTAATAATAAAAAATAACATCCATATAATATTCTTCATACCTTCTCCCCTTCTTTGTATTTTTTTGTTAATCTAAATAAATTAAAATTTAAGCAATAAACTTCTTCAGGTCTTAGGTTGTGAGATTTGACCCAATTGTTAATGTCTCTTCGAAAATTTTTGATTTTACTCTTTAATTCTTTCATCAAAGTCAGATCTAAAGGAATGGTAATCGTCGTTATATCTCTCTCTTCAACGCTTTGAAAATCTATTGCTTCGATGGCTTTTTCTAAAATTTGTCGATGGAAATCTTTGATGGCCTGGGAAGGAATATCGCTAGGGGTTGTTATTGTTTTGTTAAGGCCTTTTATTTTGTCTTTCTTGGCTTCAAGCAAATTGAGCTTTTTTAATCTTCTCAGCGCCTGATCGACTTGAAATTTACTTACATTTAAACGATCCGATATCCATTTGCTATCTTCAGTAAAAGAATGGGTTTCCACCAAATCTAAAATTGCATAGTGATACCAATCAGAAATAATTTTAAAAGTATCTAAGTTTATTTCAGAAAAGCCCAAATCTTTTTCTTTAGTTTCAGCTATATATTTTTTAGCAATTTTTCTGGTTTTATCACTTCTGCCATGGGCCGCAAGGACCTGATTTAAAAATAATTCTTTTTCTTTCTGTGAAAGGTTCAAGTTCTTAGCTATTTTTTCAGCGTTGACTAAAGACAGGCCACTCTTAGCATTCAAGATATCAGACAACCGGCTGACAGGAATATCTAAGTCTCTTGCATAGGCACGCAAAGAATATCTAGGATTTTTTTTAATCCTATTTTGGAAATGATTTTTAATTACACTTTTGTAGCTCGACATGTAAATAGCATACGAACTTCATTTTAGGAATCAAGATCAAACGGAACATAGTGTTCTGCGAGACCTGGAACATTTTGGTAAATACTTAATTATATTGGATTAACGCAGAGGATTCGAAGATTAACGGGTTTAAGTTCGACAGAATTTAAACCCGTTACAAGTGTCCATGGTGGGCCAAACCAAAACTGGTCTAGCTAAGAAAACATACCTTTACTGAAATAAATCTTTCATTAGAATTTCGTCAGCTTTACGACAACCACCAAAAAATCTTGGTTTTTTCTTACAGAATTTATTTGGCCATTTTTTTAGTGGATCTGCATAACCTAGGTCCAAGGCCATTTGTCGAATCACTTCATACCCCTCATATGCCTTTGCCATGTCAGGAAGAGTGACTTTATAATCATAAACTCGAGCAATTTCTCTACCAAGAGCGTATGATACAGATACAAGAGGTAAATCCCACGCATTTTCTACACTTCCATCTGGTAAATTATTAAAGTTTTTTGCGTTTAATTGTTCCTGCATATGCATAACGCTTAATTGTCGCTCCATATTCATGCCACCTACTCCAAAAGATGCACCCTCAAGGCATAGCTTCAATCCAAAAGGGTCTCCTTTTTGTCGTATTGGACATACTTCCGTTGATTTGCTACCCATTTTTCCATTGGTCTCAGGGATCCTATCCCAATATTCAAAAATTTGGCGAACAGGAACAACTCCTTCTCTAATATAAATGCCTTTTGAAATTGCCGAAACGAGCTCTGGCTGTAATTGGCCAATCATGATTTGCTTGGCAAACAACTCAACCAATTCTTCATCTTGAGATAAAGAATATCTGAGCGTGTGATGCAAAATCTCGTGGATTAAAAGTTTAGTAAAACTTTCTAAATCATAATCTAGTACGCGCTTACTAAAAAAAATCACACTTCCTTCATATGGCTCTGTAACAGCGCCATAGCCAATAATTCTTTGTTTATTCTTGCGCGCATAACTAGTAGACGTCGGCCATGAGGCGATGTTCTCTAGGTATACATATTTATTTTTTGAGGCTAAGCTTTTCATTTCAGATATCGTAGAGTTGATTAATGATTGCGGTAAGTTTGAATTTAAAAGTTTATTTTCCGCAAGCTTCATAGCTTCCTCTAATTTTTGTTTATCTGGGAAACTCGTCACAGCAATTAAGTATGGATCTCCGCTTGAACCATTTCCACTTTGCCCTTCATAGATAGGTTTCTTTTCTGGCTCACCAGAATGGGCTTTACCCGCCAATGCCAGCATTAATGTCAGTGCACAAATGCTCAATTTTTTTATTTTCATAAGTTACTCCTTAATTTTTTCTTTGGTTATCTGTTGCAAACTAACATCTAGCTTTTACTGAAATAAATCTTTCATTAGAACTCTATCCGTACCATTGCATCTTCCTGTAAAAAGAGTTCGTTTTTTCTTACAAAAAATGTCAGACCATCTATTAAGAGGATCCTGATAACCTAGATCCATCACCATTTTTCTAATCGCCTTGTATCCACGCACATGTGTAATCGTTATACCTTGATAACCCTCCACTCGCTCTATTTCTTCAGACACAACTTCAGACACAAAATCTACAGGCAGATTCCAAACGTTTTCTGATTTTAATTTCGTTATCATATTAACTCCATTTATCCCATAGCGTGCAGCTTCCAGGCATACACGTACGACAAACTCCTCCATTTCTTTTGTCTTCTTCTTCTTATTTAAATTTTGTAAACATACTTTAAACGCTCTGGTCTCAAGTTTGGAATTTACAACAGGTATGCGATTCCAATATTCAAGAATTTGACTAGCACGAACCACGCCTTCTCTAATGTAAATTCCTTTAGAAATAGCCAAAAGAATCTCAGGCTCAACTTTGCCTAGCATAACTTGCTGAGCGATCAACTCCACAAGCTCTTCATCTGTAGAAAGATTGTAATCTAAGCTATGATGGAGAAGCTCATGAATTAGATGTTTTGTAAAAGCTTCGAGATCATACTCAAGCGCACGCTTGCTGAAGTAAATGATGGTCCCCTCAAATGGCTCTGTTAATGCACCAAAGCCAGTGAAAATTTTCGCAGCTTCTGAGTCAGCACTAGACATTTTTTCTTTCAATAAAACTAAACTCTCTAAATAAAGATATTTATCATCTGCGGCCAGTTTCTTCATTTCAGCTATAGTAGAAGTGATTAGAGAATTAGAAAGATTAGAACTGAGAAGCTTTTTTTCAGCAAGCTCCATAGCTTTATTTAACTTATCCTTGTCTGGGAAAGTTACTGCATGCACATCATATGGATCTCCACTATTACTCGATCCATTACCACTCTGACCTTTGTAAACTGGCTTTATTTCGGACTCGCCAGAATACGATACACTCGCCGATGCCAGTATTAGTACCAATGCACAAATGCTCAATTTTTTTATTTTCATAAATTACTCCTTATTTTTTTGTTTCTTTGGTTAGTGGGAAAAACGAGACAGTGAGTTGGTAAACCTCATCATACTTTCCGTCATCTGCAGATGGTTGAAAGTACGCGTCTAATTCATCTCTAATTTTTTGTAATTTTTCTTTAAATTCAAGAACCCGATCTTTCCTCACCGCAACGGTTAAAGACCCATGATCACGCTTTTGAAATTCTACATCTTCAACTGCTACTTGGGCTTTAGCCAGAAGAGACTTTTGCAGCTCTTGTCTCGCTACAGTTGTTGCCGCTGTATTGGTCCAATTGTTGTTGGGCTTGAGAAGGACAACTTTATTTTTTTCAATTTTCAAGTAGCCCATACGAAGAAGGCGCTCGATAGATTCTTGAATTTCCGTTGGGTGGAGATCCAGTCGATCGGAAATCCATTTTATATCCATTTTGAAATTTTTTGTTTTAATGAGCTCCAAAATTGCAAAATGTGACCACTCTGCCAATACACTCACTTGGTCATCGGCCATCTGCTGGTATTGAATACTTTCAGATGTATTGAATGGATAAAAGAAACCCGCCGCCTCAGAAGGTTTGATCTTAAGCTTTGGCGTAATTTTTTCGGCGATTGTCGTACTTATGGTGCGCTGACCATTCATTAGCTTGGAAAGCAGAGATTGATCTACATCCAAGTACTTTGCATAAGCTCGCAGTGAATAACTACGATTACTTTTACGGCGCTTCACAAACTCTCTTTGGAGTTCAGCACGAAGATTGATTATTTGGTTCTTTGTTAATCTCATGAAGGGCGTTGTAACAGCCTCGATTAAACACCGCAATTCAAATGTACTTATAGTGAGGACGAAGAGTACTCAACTCTGAACAATTTATAGAATACTCAGTTTTTTTGGATGAAACACCTTGGACTATACCAGGAGGTTACGAATGCGCTATACAACCTATAGAGTATTTCGTCAGATTTTGAGTGTTGCTTTAATCGTTTTGAAAATTTTGTGGCTTTTGCTGCAGATTTTGAATCAGTTTAAGTCATCTTAAGAGAATATCTTTAAAGTTCTAGGTCATGGACGGAATTAAAATCCGGACAAGGTTGTTTCAATTGGAGATCTTGCGGGGCACACGATTCCATCTGATTTTTGAAGTTTCTAGGTCTATTATTGATTTAAAGCAGAGTAATCTTTTTCAAATGATTCACGTTCTGTATCTGATATGCATTTATAAAATGAACCAGAATTTGCAACGGACTCCAACGCTTTGAAGGCTTTTGTGCGATCATCTTTTTGGTTACGATCAGCATAGCATTGAGCGACTTTGCGAATAGATCGACTAATTCCGTCTACGTCTGGGCATCTCCATTTTTTAGTTTTTTTGTAAGTCTCTCTTCCTAGATATGGAGCTTGAACTTTTTTAATATCTGCAGGTATGCACAATCCAATGGAGGTACGAGAATCTGGATTTTGGGAAGCCGCTGCTTGTACCGCAATTGTAGGTGCACATAAAATAACAGCAGCCCCAGTTGTTGCAGTCACATCCCATAATACTTGAACTGTGTAAGCAGCCCCCGTAGCCGAATAAGACATCAGCGTCTTTGACAGCTCTTCCACTTTGGAAATCAATCGAAAATCTGTTTGTTTTTCGGGAACTATATCAAAGGCCTCTTCACAATTCTGTTCACTGATTTTCTGATCAAATTTTTTCGTGGACGTACATTGAACTAATTGAAACGATAAAATAATTAAAAATATTTTTTTAAACATAAAGATAGCCTAGTCTAAGTAGACTTTTTGTGAATCAAAATCAGCTCGATTGACACAGAGTTTCTACGGCGCCGCAAATGCAAACGCCGACCAATAAGTCAGCGATTTGCAGATGGTTGAGTGAATAAAAATGTAGGGATTAGTTCACGAATATTTTTGGATTAAAAAGTCCTCTTCGTACCAAAATTGGTTCTAATGCTACATATGCTGAGAGTATGAGTAAAACTGCTAAATAGGCCCGTATTCCAATGCTAGTATCCTCGAAATCCACCTCGTTAAAAATAGAAAAACTTAAACCCAAGTTTAAAATACATAATAATAAAACACTCCAAAATAGGTTAGTGTTAATGCCATTCACTAATCTAGTGACAACAAAACCTATTGGGAACCATGTTAAAGCCCAGATATTAGATAGTTTAAAGTAATAAGCTCCAAAAATAAGAGTAAAGATATATACAACGGTAATTGCGGCCAACACTTTTAATCGAATTTGATATTTATCAAAAATATTTTTAGGTGCAGTATTTAAAAATTGTTTTTTTACATATTCTTCGTTTAAATAGACATCATCTTCCTTCAAACTAAGGATTATTTCACCCAAGGATTTTCCTTCGAATTTTTTATTTCTGATTTCTTTATCTAATTTAAAGACCACTGTTAATTCCTTTTCTGGACGTATCACAAAATGCTATTCACGTCATATCTTTGGGACAAACTATAGGTCAACATCGGAATGATTTTGAATCAGAGCCCGGTCATTAAAGTCCTAGAAAATGATTTGCAGATTTAATGTATACGCTTAAGAAACGTAGCAACACCGCCAGCGGTGTTGCATTGCATGCCTGAGGTGTAATATTGATCTGGATTTACTTAGACACCGGTTCTTGCGTTAGTAATTCTTTGTAGCCAGCAGCCACACACTCTGTTTTCCAAACACCATCGTTTTTGGGCCAGCTAAAAATAACAACTTTGCATGCGCCTTCAACTAATTCAGTGCCTTTGATTCCTTTAAGAATTAATTCCGTCCCACGCGCATAACACCAAGAAACGTTATTTGGTGAACCATCTGTATCTGGAAGATTTCGGTGCTTGTCCCAGTAATTTGAAGCATTACAAGCTGCTCTTAAAACTTTTAGTGATTTATCTTGATCTGAATTAGCGTAAGAAACTGAGCCTGCCAATATGGTGAATACAAACAAAAATACAACTTTCATAACTCTCCCCTGTTTATTTTAGAGACAACATTAAAATTCGACAAATCAGGTGTCAATGGTCAAATAATTTTGAATTAAAGGAAATCAAGTCGGCCTTTGTAGATTCAAAGACCTCGGAAAACTCTATTCCATCTTACTTTAGAAGTTTCTGGATCCACGGAAAACCACACTAGGACAACTTGCCCATCCAAATTCTTTTTGGGCACCATTCCCCAGTACCTTGAATCGTCGCTGTTATCGCGGTGATCACCCAAAAGGAAAACTTCACCCTCGGGAACAACTATCGGTCCTAATTCCTCCGGTTTGTGATCTTTATTGTAGATAACTGTATATTTTGAACCACCATTAAGACTTTCACTGTAAAAATCGAGATCTTCGGAACTTTTAATTGCGGTAAAAGGTGCTGAGTCCAAAAGTTCATAACCTAAAACCTGTCCATTGATAACAAGCTCTCGGTTTTTATACTCAATTTTATCTCCCGGTAATCCCAAAACTCTTTTGATGAATTTGGTATCAGGATCGCGACTGTAAGAGAATAAAACGACATCGCCTCTTTCAATTTTTTGAATCTCGCCAGTTTTTTTGAAGAAAGGAATTTTTGCGCCGTAAGGAAGTTTAAAAACAAAAACATAATCCCCAGAAAAAAGTGCTGGCATCATCGTACTTGTTGGAATCTTGTAAGGAGCTATAACGAAAAGTCTAAGAATAACTCCCACAATCAAAGTGATCGCTAAAGCTTCCAGGTAACTTCGATAAAATTTCCTAGATCTTACAGTGTATTTTCTCATGCTAAAAAAATTATCCTAATGAATTGGATGAAAGAACCTTTTCCAACGAACTTCAATAGGGTTACAAAGGAACGTCAATACCGGCAATGTTTCATCGCAAGAGAGCCATACAAACATTGCTCTGCCAATGATGTTTTCATTCGGTACAAAGCCCCACACACGGCTATCAGCAGAGTTGTCACGGTTATCACCCATCACAAATAGACTGTCTGGAGGAACGGTAATAGGACCAACACTCATATGGTACCAACCTCTTCTAAGAAGAGTGCTGTGCGGATAATTTTCTAAATCTTCGATAAAATGCACGTAGTCGGCCTTTCCGCCCGGAACATCGCCTTCAGCCACGCCGTTCATGGATTTTTCTTGATCCTCTGTTGGCGCTTGTTTTTCAACCTTAGCATCGTTGATAAATAAGTTTCCATCTTCATAACGGATCACATCGCCAGGAAGACCAATGATTCTTTTGATGTAGAATGTGCTTTCATCTTGAGGGTATCTAAAAACTAAGACTTCGCCTCTTTTCGGTTGAGCAAATTTAACCATCCATTTTTTGCTGAAAGGTGCTCTAATTCCGTAGATGAACTTGTTTACAAAGATATGATCATGAATTAAAAGCGATGGAAGCATACTTCCTGATGGAATCACATAAGCCTCGATCAAGGCCCATCTTATAAAAAGTGCTACACCGATGGCCAAAGCTAAAGAGCCAATTCCATCCGAGAAAGTACCTTTTTTATTATCAGTTTTAGGAGCTTTACCAAATAACACTGAGAAAAATGCTTTTAATTTGTCCATCTTGTTTCCTACTTATCTTACTCTAAAGGTGAAGGTTGATAAAAATATCCTATTCCTCTACTTTTAGGATTGCAAGGAAAGCTTCTTGAGGTAAATCCACGCTGCCGATTTGCTTCATGCGCTTCTTACCTTCTTTTTGCTTCTCGAGGAGCTTTCTCTTTCTAGAAATATCACCACCGTAACATTTAGCGGTAACGTCTTTTCTTAAGGCCGCAACCGTTTCCCTAGCTACGATCTTGGCACCAATGGCCGCTTGGATTGCAATTTGGAATTGTTGTCTTGGGATTGCTTCTTTCATCTTTGCTGTAAGTAGACGACCACGGTTTTGTGCTTTTGATCTATGAACGATGAGTGATAGCGCATCCACGGGATCTCCGTTGATCAATACATCGAGTTTTACTAGATCAGATTCCTCATAACCCGCAAGTTCATAATCCATTGAAGCGTAACCTTTAGAAATTGATTTTAAGCGGTCATAGAAATCCATAACCATTTCGTTCAACGGAAGTTTATACTCAATGATCACTTTGCTCGCGTTGACGAATTCCATTTTAATTTGATGGCCACGCTTGTCTTCACAAAGTTTTAAAACCCCACCCACGTAATCTTTCGGAGTATGAATTGTCGCCTTAATGCATGGCTCTTCCATTTTCAAAATTTTAGTAACGTCTGGAAGATTTGCGGGGTTTTCGATTCTCATTTCCACACCATCAGTGGTTGTGATGTGGTAAACCACGCTCGGCGCTGTCGTGATAAGATCAAGATTGAATTCTCTTTCTAATCTTTCTTGAACAATCTCCATATGAAGAAGCCCTAAGAATCCACAACGGAAACCCAACCCCAATGCTGCTGAAGTTTCCAATTCAAATGTGAGTGAAGAATCGTTTAAGCATAATTTATCGAGAGAATCTCTGAGCTTGTCATAATCTGTAGAGTCGATTGGGAAAATTCCTGAGAATACCATTGGCTTTACAACTTTGAATCCCGCTAGCTGTTCTGTCGCCGAGTGTTTTGCCATCGTAACTGTGTCACCCACTTTTACGTCTCTGATGTCTTTGATACCGCAAATGATAAAGCCCACTTGACCGTCATTGAGTGTGGCTTGCTCTTCTACGAACGGTGTAAATGCTCCGAGTTTTAAAACTTCGTAGTCTTTATCTGTTGCCATGAATTTTACTCGGTCACCTTTTTTAACGGTACCATCGACAACTCTAACCAAAACTACAACGCCCTGATAGGAATCGAACCAAGAGTCAAAAATCAAAGCCCTAAGAACTGCTTTACCATCACCTTTTGGATGAGGAACTTTTGCGACAACAGCTTCTAAGATTTCTACGATACCGATATTTTCTTTTGCAGAAGCCATAATGGCTTCTGATGTATCCAGTCCAATTGTGTCTTCGATCTGTTGGCAAACACCTTTGGGGTCTGCAGATGGAAGATCAATTTTATTGAGTACAGGAATAATTTCTAAATTGTTATCGATCGCAAGATAGACGTTTGCGAGAGTTTGTGCTTCGACACCTTGAGCTGCATCCACCACTAGGACTGCGCCCTCACAAGCGGCAAGAGATCGGGAAACTTCGTAGTTGAAATCCACGTGCCCCGGAGTATCAATCAAATTCAACTCATAAGTGTTTCCGTCTTTGGAAGGAAACATCAAGCGAACCGTTTGAGCTTTGATTGTGATTCCACGCTCACGCTCAAGATCCATGTTGTCTAGGAATTGGGCTTTCATCTCTCTGTCGGTTAAAGAATTTGTTGCTTTCAAAAGAGAATCGGCAAGCGTCGACTTGCCATGATCAATATGAGCGATGATAGAGAAATTGCGGATAAACTTCGGGTCCATTGAATCCTAACGTTTCTAAAGATGTTCGTAGTTACTTCACAAGATCTTTAAGAGCTTGTGCTTTGTCTGTTTTTTCCCAAGTGAACGAATCTTCATTGCGTCCAAAGTGGCCATATGCTGCTGTCTTTAAATATTTTGGTTTTATCAAATCAAATTGTTTTGTGATCGCTGCTGGTCTTAAATCCCAAAGTTTTGAAACAGCTCCTTCGATTTTTTTAACATCTACTTTTGCAGTTCCGTAATCTTGTACCATCACCGAAAGTGGATGGGCCACACCAATCGCGTATGACAATTGGATCAAACACTTTTCCGCTAATCCTGCCGCTACGATGGTCTTCGCAACATTTCTTGCTGCGTAAGCAGCTGATCTATCCACCTTTGATGGATCTTTACCAGAGAATGCACCGCCACCATGAGCTCCATGACCACCGTAAGTGTCTACGATGATCTTTCTGCCCGTGAGACCACAGTCCCCTGTTGGACCACCGATAACAAATCTACCGGTTGGGTTGATATAAAATTTTGTTTTAGCATCGAACCATTTTGAAGGAATTGTTTTTTTAACAACTTCTTCAACGATAAATTCTCTCAATTGCTCAAGAGTTACATCTTCTGAGTGCTGAGTTGAAATCACCACTGAGTCCAATCTAGTCGCAACACCGTTTTTGTATTCGAATGTCACTTGGCTCTTCGAGTCTGGTCTTAAGAAATTTACTTTTTTGCTTTTTCTAATTTTTGCTAGGTCTTCAACAAGTTTGTGAGCATAGCTGATTGTGAGCGGCATAAATTCTGGAGTTTCATTTACAGCATAACCAAACATGATTCCTTGATCGCCAGCACCCTGATCTTCGTTCACACGATCAACGCCCATTGCGATGTCAGGACTTTGCTTTCCGATAAAGTTGTAAAATTGGCAGGATTTGTCATCGAAACCTAAAGCCGGATCATCATAACCGATATCTTGAATAGTTTTTCTAACGATTTTTTCGAAATCAACATTTGCAGATGTTGTGATTTCTCCAGAGACTATGGCTCTTCCCGTTGATACCATAGTTTCACAAGCAACGCGGGCTTTTGCATCTTGAGCAAGAATACTATCTAAGATGGCATCGCTGATCTGGTCAGCAACCTTATCTGGGTGACCTTCGGAAACGGATTCACTGGTAAAAAAGTAATCTTTCATGGACTTTATTCTCCGTAAAAATGTCTGTGATTTATGAAAAAACAGTTCTAGCTATATATTGAGGCTTTGTATGTAAAAAACACGATGCGTTGTAATATCGTAAGCTTAAACAGCTTGCGACATTTTTTACACTCTTGGAATATTGACTGATTTTATAGGTACCCATAATCTCAATTCTTTATGCAAGTTTGCTCTATGCATTGGTCTCCTAATGTTCATCTAAAGCGAGAATGGAATGAAGAACTTCAGTAAGTCTGAAAAATCTCTAATTAAAATGCAAAAATCGGCAGCACGCATCCCGGTCTGGTGTATCTTTCTTTTGTGTATATCACTGACTGCCCTAGCTACATTTTACTCTTATCAGCGCTATATTTCCGAACAAGAAGCGCGCTTTGAGCGTTTAACACGAAGTCTGACTGCCACTATTGAGCAACGATTTGAAATTTATATTGCTTCTCTATATCACACTCGAAGTCTTTTAAAAATTTATCCGGATATCACGTTGAAAAAATTCGATACATTTATTGAAGCCCTCAAGCTTGACGAAAACTTTCCTGGCATCCGAGGAATTGGCTATACTCCCAAAATTTTAACCAACGAAATTCCTATATTTGAAAGAAAAATTTCTCAAAGAGATTTTCCAGGCTACAAAATTCATGGAGGAGAAAACAAAAATCATCTCCAGAACGAGGTTCATTATCCTGTAGCAGCCTTTCATCCCATGGATGAAATTGTACGTAAAGCAATGGGATACGATACCTACAGTGAGCCAAATCGACGAGCTGCCATGGATAGAGCTATTGAGAGCGGCAGACCTTCCGCTACTCCACGATTGGAATTTATGAGAGGGAGCGATAACCAACGCAAACAAGGTTTTATTATTTATGTTCCTTATTTTAAATCCAATATGCCTATAGATACTCCTGAAGAACGCCGCGCTGCTATTGCCGGATTTGTTTATAGCACTTATAGATCTGAAGTATTTTTTAATTTTTTATCAGCACTTCATAATGGCCAAAAAAAACAATTTCATATGGAAATTTATGAGGGAATCCACAATTCCAATGAAGCGCCGTCTCAAGATCAGTTGATTTTTAAAACTATCGACGAACCCCAAACCAAAGAAAATGGAATTTGGGGCAGAACAATTCTCAAAACTACAGAGGTCGATGTTGGAAACCTTAAGTGGACAATTCACTTTTCTTCTTTATCAGGATTCACGCCGATAGAAATTTATAGATTTCCTCTCTACGCTGCGATTTTTGGATTTATTATCAGCTGCTTAATTACCTTAATACTTTTACTTTCTAAAAATCAAAGTCGTATGCTAATGAAAGATATAGAGCTTAGACAAAAGGCAGAGCATGAGCTCGCTGATGAAAAAAGAATGGTGGAGCTCATTTCTAAAATTGGACTGAATTTAAAAGCGGAATCAGATTTAAAAGATATTGTGCAGATGGTGACGGACACAGCGACAGATCTAACAGATGCAAAATTTGGCGCTTTTTTTTACAATACCATCGACGCTACAGGAGAAATTTTGACTCTTTACACTCTCTCTGGCGCGCCACCAGAAGCTTTCTCAAAATTTCCAATGCCTAGAAAGACTGCAATTTTTGGTCCGACTTTTGATGGAGCCGCTACTATTCGCTCGCACGATATTTTAAAAGACCCTCGCTATGGGAAAATGGGCGCACCTTATCATGGTATGCCCGCTGGACATCTACCTGTCCGTAGTTACCTCGCGGCACCCGTAAGATCTGCAAAAACTGGAAAAGTTCTAGGAGGATTATTTTTTGGCCATCCAGAGCCAGGAATTTTTACAGAAAATGCGGAGAAAATTGTAGAGGCCATTTCAGCACAGGCAGCTGTTGCGATGGACAACGCAAATCTCTATGCCGAGTTGAGGGAAACTCAAATAGCTGCACAAGATGCCAATCAAGCTAAGAGTAATTTTTTAGCAAATATGAGCCATGAAATTAGAACTCCGCTCGGAATCATCATTGGCTATGCTGACCTTGCATTGGAAAAACAAACTAAATTTCCTGAAAATTTACCGGAATATTTAAGCACGATTAAAAAAAATGGCGAAGAACTCACTCGAATCGTAGGCGAAGTCCTGGATCTTTCAAAAATTGAAGCTAACCGCCTAGAGATAGAAAAAATTAAATTTAATTTACCTAAATTCTTAGACGATGTGGTTTCGTTCTTAAATCTAAAAGCCAAAGAAAAAGGTATTTTGCTCTCTTTAAATAAAGATGCGAATTTACCAGAAAACATTATTTCAGATCCCACAAGGCTCAGACAAATCATCACAAACCTTGTCGGAAACGCAATTAAATTCACTGAAAAAGGAAGTGTGACTTTATTTGTACGATCACTTGATAATGATAAAGAATTTAAATTGGCTTTTACAATTGAAGATACTGGTATCGGAATTTCTAAAGATCAAAAATCAAAACTTTTTAAACCTTTCTCTCAAGCTGATACCTCTACCACTCGTAAATATGGCGGCAGTGGTCTGGGCCTTCTTCTGTCGCGCCAACTTTCTCGCGTAATGGGTGGAGATCTGGACATCGAATGGAGTGAACCTCTAAAAGGAAGTCGATTTGTTTTCACAATCACAGCTGAACCAGCTGAAAATCATGAATCCATTAGAGTGAATTGGACTCAAGAGAAACCTAAAAATTCTTCTTCGAGCGGAGTGGTTAATCTAAGCGATAAAAAAATTCTTGTTGTAGAAGATTCCGTAGATAATCAGTTTCTTATTCAACATTATTTAAAAATTTTTCAGGCCCAGGTACAGATTTCCAACAATGGACAAGAAGCTATAGACGAGGTTGAAAAATTTAACCCGGATTTGATTTTAATGGATATTCAGATGCCTATATTGGATGGGTATTCTGCAACTGAGCAGCTTAGGAAATTGGGTTTTAAAAAGCCCATCATTGCATTAACAGCTCATGCTATCAATGACGAAAGAGATCGGGCTCTGCAAAGTGGATTTGACGATTATTTGACTAAGCCATTAGACAAGGACTTACTAGCAAAAACTATGCAGAAGTTTTTAGCTCCTGCATAGTCAGAAGAAATATTACATCAACCTAATTTGCGTCTCGTTTGAACCATTTCACGGTAGTCTTCCAGAGAAATCAAATTATTTAATTCCTTGGCTGGATGCTTGATCTTGTGGTTCTTTACTTTCGACATTTTCTTATGCAATTGCTTATGCATTTTTTCTACGGCGTCTTCGATTGCGCTATAAAAATTTTCGTCTTTGGCTTCGGCTTTATAATAAATATTTTTGGCCGTCAGCGTGAGGACCACTTTGTGATTAAATTTTTCCTGAGAAAATGTGAAGTGTCCTTTTATTGGCCCGGTCATAAACTTTTCAACTTTACTTAAGAGCGTTTGCGCATGGCCTTCCACATGCTCCGATCCCTCTACCTTGATGTATGTAAATTCACATTTCATGACTGAGACTCCTACTGTTGCACCTGTTTCACCAAAAGCCACAGGTATTATTGATAATAATTTATCGGAGTTTGCTGGACTGGACCTGAGGCCTGTCTAAAAGAATCTCAAAATGAGACTAATCCCAACCAATGACTTCGTAACCTCTCTCTGCGAGACACTTATTGACGAAATTACGCTTGAGTTGATCCGGTGAAATCGCTCCACCCGCTGCACCACCAGCGCCGCCCATGACTGCACCTTGCCCTAAACCTCTACCGAAATTTCCGGTTAGCAGACCGAAGGCTCCACCGACGGCAGCACCTACTATGGCCCCGCTACCAGCACCCTTTGCCACTTGCTTTCCCTTACTAGACTCCAAGTAATTGTCCGCTAGTTCCTTACACTTTTCGATATCCGCTTCTGCCTGCTCTTTACCTACAGACTGAAGTTTCTGATTCGGATAAAGCTTTGGCGAAGACGAACAGCCAACCAAAGACAGGGTCACTACAGATAATAATATTAGTTTTTTCATATCATTAAATTCTAGCATATTAGAACATTTTCTTGCGTTTGCTGGATGGTAAAATATTGAGAGCATCACGGTACTTCGCTACAGTTCTACGAGCGATTTGGATACCTTCCGCTTTCAACTTATTTACGATCTCTTGATCAGAGAGTGGCTTTTTGTTGTTTTCTTTAGTCACTAAATCTTTGATTTTTAATTTCACAGATTCAGAAGCCAGTGAATCGCCGTCTGTTTTCGACACTCCAGAATTAAAGAAGTATTTTAATTCAAAAATTCCTTGAGGAGTATGAACGTATTTAGAAGTAGTCACTCTCGATACTGTCGACTCATGGATTCCCACATCATTAGCAATGTCTCTTAAGATCATGGGCTTAATGAAGGCCGCACCCTTTTCAAAGAACTCTCTTTGGTGCTTAACAATACTTTCTGTCACCTTGTAGATGGTTCTTTGTCTCTGATGAATAGATTTAATCAACCACACCGCGCTCTTTAGTTTTTCTTTGATATAATCTTGAGTCACGTTGTTCTCAGCTTTTCCGGATAAGATGTTCTTGTATAAATTGGAAACTCTTAAACGCGGAAGACCGTCTTCGTTTAATGAAATAATAAACTCATCGCCCACTTGTGCAACATACACATCTGGAGTCACATAAATAGTCTCCGGAGGCATAAATGCTCTTCCTGGCTTTGGCTCCATTTCATAAATGATCTTGCACATTTCGACAACGTCGCCGATTTCTCTTCCGATCGATTTTGCAATCTTGTCATAGTTCTTTTTTTCTAAATCTTTGATGTGATTTGTAATGAGATCCACAAGATCATTCGTATCTTCTTGCAAATGCTTTGCTTGGATCAATAGACATTCTTGCAGGTTTCTTGCGCCCACTCCTGGTGGATCGAATTCGTGAATGAAGGGGAGGATTTCTTCAAGTTCTTTTACCGGAATTCCCTCTTCTTCTGCGATCTGGTCAAATGGAGTTTTAATGTATCCATCATCATCAATGTAATTCACCAGAATCGCAGCAATGGCGCGTTCTTCATCATTGAAGCCAAAGAGATTCACTTGCCACATCAAATATTCATAGAGAGTTTGCGTCGCCGTGATCATGTTTTCGTAATTCATGATCTCATCAAAATCTTGGCCTTGCGCTACGGGCGAAGGCTTGTTTTGATTTTCAACGTAAGATTCCCAATCAAATTCTTCTTGTTTTCTTGGATCTAAATCTGGAGTTGATTCCGCAGTGGGATCTTCACTCTTTGCCACTTTTTCTGCTTGATCACCAGCGCCGTCAGAGGCTTCTTCCAATACGGGATTTTCTTCGATCTCTTTTCTGATTGCTTTTTCAAGCTCAAGGCGAGACAGCTGTAAAAGTTTAATAGCCTGCTGTAACTGAGGGGTCATCCTTAGTTCTGTAGTCTGCTTTAAACTCAACTTCTGATTCATGCCCATCTACTAGTCCTTTGTATCTATTTGATAGAAACCTATCGGTATTTTCGATATTGAACTATCCGATCCTGACAGTTTTTTTCTTCCTATAGTGTAAAATTCTCGCCCAAATAGAATTTCCTAGCCACTGGTGAATTTGTGATCTCCTCACTGGACCCTGAAACCTGTATAGCACCGTCTTTAAGTATATATGCCCTTTGACATATTCTCAAAGTTTCTCGTACGTTATGGTCAGTAATCAAGACCCCAATTCCTGTGTCTTTGAGTTCCGAAATTAATTTTTGAATGTCTCCGACGGCAATGGGATCAATCCCCGCAAAAGGTTCGTCCAGCAATAAGAACTTTGGTCTAGAAGCAAGTGCTCTTGCGATTTCGACTCTTCTTCTTTCACCACCAGAAAGTGCCATTCCGATACTTTCTCTAACGTGTCCCAATTTGAAATTTTCAATCAGCGCATCTAAACGCTTTCTTCTTTCTGCTCCCCGAAATCCCTGAGCTTCAAGGGAAACCAAAATATTCTCTTCAACCGTGAGTCTTCTAAAAATACTAGGTTCCTGCGCAAGATAACTCAAACCTTCACGTGCTCTCTGAAACATGGGTTGATCTTGGATGGCTTTATCATTGATAAAAACCTCTCCGTCATCCGGCTTTACAAGACCTGCCACCATGTAAAAGCTGGTGGTTTTACCAGCACCGTTAGGTCCTAGCAATCCTACGATCTCACCCGATTCCACCGAAAAAGAAACATCGGAAACAACTTTTCTAGCTTTGAAAGATTTATTTAATTTTACTGCTGTCAGTTTACTTTTTTCTTCAGTCATCCTTACTCTAATCCTTTTCTCTAATCCTGTTCTAAGGGTTCTAAAGACCTTTTGTGTCTTTATCAAAACGGGCTTTAGGTTTTTTCACCTGAATCTGTTGAGTTTCTTCGAAGAATGTAATCTCTTGGCCCGAAAGCTCGTTATTATTTTGAATCAATCTAGGTGATCCACTCAAGACCATTTTTCGGCTTTGAGTGTAAATTGCTACTTTATCTGCCACTGCCCATCTCTGGATATCAGAGAGCCTCACTTGGTCTGAAATTGTGACTAAATCTACGTTGTGATACTTAGGATCTACTTCAAGCTTCGCCTGTTGTCCAGTTACGCGGTATGGGCCATAATCCGCCACAACATTTTTGTGAAATTGCGCAACGTAGTTTTCAGAGTTGAATGAGGCAGTCTGACTCGAAACTGTCACCAATTGACCTTGTTTTAGAGTTTTCTTTGCTTTGATATTGTCTAGAATTTTTAATTCATTTGTTTTTAAATCCGTGAGCATTCCGTAGCCCGTCAATTCCAAACGAGATTCTCCTTTGATTTCGGGGCCAAACATTTTGATCTCCGAGTCACTGCGAATCTGCTTCATGTCTGTATCATAGATAACTTTTTTAGTTTTCAAGAGGTAGCCATTTGAAGTAAGGGTTTGCACATCTCCCTCTCCGCCATCAATCACAATATTTTTCTTCTTTGGATCGATTTGTCCCCTTTCGCCAGTCACATCATAATAAGTATTTTTTTGACTCGAACCATCTTGCTGACCAAAAATTCTGATCTTTACTTTTTCAATGACCCAACTTCCGTCGTCTTTAAAGTTGTATGCTTTTTCTGCCCAAAGCTCCCAGTCTTTTCCAGTCTCATGTGTCTCAACAAGATGCACTCCCAGCATTACTTGCTGATTTTGGTCTGTTGCCACTGATGGAATGTCTGCATCCAGAGCAAGGTCTTTGCTCTTTTCGATTTTTGCAGGAGCAATGATTAAAATTTCGACAACTATTCCTAGCATCAAAATTGGAATCATATATCTGTAAAAGATTTTACTCTTAAATTTGTTCGATAACTTATTCAGTAACTTCATAAAATGATCATTCTATTCTACTTGGTTTCTCGAGGAAAAAAAGTGTTAAGATTTAATTAATATATATTCTCTATGTATACCAAAATTAATAGACTAGACTAGATTTAAAGAAATGTTTCATAAAGAAAGCGGTTAAAAGTACCGATCAAATCTGGCTATGAGTCTCATCTGGTATATTTATTTTAATGATGTCGTAAGCGGACCGTTCTCAACTGAGAGCGTTGAAGCTGGCTTGGATCAAAAAAAATGGTCTAATCAAGCTCTTATCTGGTGGAAAGGTCAGCGCGACTGGGTTTCTATCGATGTTTGGCGTAAAGACTTAAGTACAATCTTAGAAAGTCTCAGAAACAATATTCAAACAGTGGCGTGGTACGCAGAATATCTAGGAACACAAAAAGGTCCCATGAATTCTAAAGAACTTCAAAACTTTGTTCAAACCAATGGAATCATTGGCAGCTGCCGTGTATGGCATGTAGGAATGGATCGCTGGATGAGTATTTTTGAAATTCCAGAGCTTGTTACTTATTTTGGAATTACTCGCAGAAAACATCCAAGAGCTCCGTTCAAAGGTGATTTGCTACTTAAAAAAGCAAGTGACATCAATGATACTCTTATTGCACATGCAGGATCTATCAGTGCAGGCGGAATGGGCGTAAGAGGTTTAGAAACAGTGCGAACTGGCGAGGATGTGAATCTTCAACTGAAAAGTCCACTTCTTGAACAAGGAATTCAAACGAATGCTGTTGTCGTGTATAAAGATCTTGGCGGCTACACAGGTCTCGAGTTCAGAGATCTTCCAAAAGAATTTGAATCTATCATTGTAGATTACGTAAATCAGTTCAACGCCTAGTCGTAGGTCTTATTTTATTTCTTATTTTTTCAAAGCAGTTCGAGGTCGGGGCTACTCGGTATATACTTTCTGTATGTTCTTTTATCAAGTCATCGAAACATTAGAAAGAAACGGAATCCCTTACATCATCACAGGTGGTTACGCTGTAGCTCTTCACGGCTACATTCGTAAAACTTTTGATATTGATATCATCACAGACAATTCGATCGAAGGATTCATCGAAATTGAACACGCTTTAAGAGACTGTGGTCTTAAGGCAGAAAAATTTGGTGCCCAAAGCATTTCAAAATTAAAAGACGTGGAAGACTCTTGGTACTTCATCAATCCAAAGGATGAAACCCAAAGAGTGGACGTGCATATCAAGTACAATGCTTTAACCATGAATTCTCAAGTTAAAAGAATGCACACGTACCAAGTCCCTATTGTTACTTTTGAAGATCTTATTAAAATGAAAAAAGCCTCGACGGATGAGAAAGACCAAACGGATCTTAAGTTTCTATTGGAGATTCCAAAATGAGCGAAGCTGTGAAGATGAATAGCTTCATCAAGCAATGCTTAAAACTTAAAAGCCATGAAGTGATCAAAATCCTCGAGGACTATAGAAATCTCGGGAATATTCCTGAAGTTAAATCCAAAGACGAAAGTATTTTGATCAGTATCAAAATTCCTGAGAGTCTACTTACAGAATTTAAAGCTGTTTGCTCTGCAAAAAACGTAAAGTATCAAACTCAAATAAAAACAATAATGAAAGAATGGCTTAAATGAAAAAGGTACCCCCTAGTTTTTCGTACTGTCATCGCGTCAATTAAAAAATATTTTTACAAATTTATTGACGAGTTTTTTGGTTAATTAGAAGAGCTAGATTGAATTTATTTTTTCTTTCCTCTGGTTCTTATATTTTTATTCAATCGTTACAATCTAAGGCTGATGAGAAAGCGTAAATCCATTTTATCAATTACACTTTCAAGTTTCAAAATCGTTAAAAATTGAATTCTAGAAACATATGCTATGTTCTTCTTCATTCAGAGGAGAAACACATGACCTATAAACACTTATCAGATATCGATCTAGAAATATCACTTAAACAATCTGTAGCCGATGAAACTCATCATAAAATTATTGTTCTTCATAAATTAGCAGAACTAGAAAGAAGAAGACTTTATTCTAAGAACTATCCTTCACTCTTTGAGTATTGCGTGAAAGTGTTAAAATATTCTAGTGCTTCCGCTCAAAGAAGGATTGATTCCATGAGAGCCATGAAGTTGATTCCGGAATTAGAAGAAAAGATCATTTCAGGGGATTTGAATTTATCTTCTATATCTCAAGCGCAAAGCTTTTTTAGACAAGAGGCTAAAGTAGGCAAAAGCTATTCGGTAATAGAAAAGAAAGAAATCTTAGAAAAATTAGAAAACAAGTCTTCTCGAGAATGCATCCAAGAATTGATAACGATTTCCCCGCAAAGCGTTCCTCAAGAGAAAAGAAGAGAACTAACCGTTAATAAGACTGAGCTTAAGGTGGTTTTAAATAAAGATCTCATCTCAAAGTTAGATAAGATCAAAGCTCTTATGTCCCATAAAAACCCAAGTATGACAGATCAAGAGCTAATCGAAGCAATGGCAGAGATTGTAATACAAAAGATAGATCCAATTGAAAAAGCTAACAGAGCAAAGATTAGAAAACAGAAAAATAACACGCCTCAGCTTCCGATAGAGGAAGTAAAAAAACAACAGAGTAAAAATATTCTTGAGACCAAGCCCTCAGGGTCGAGACTGGATGCCTCGAGTCTCAAGAATCGACAATCACGGACGAGCGTCAGTCATACTAGATACATCCCATCCACGATAAAGCACGCAGTCTACAAGAGAGACAAAGGCCAGTGCACACACAAGAGTTGCAACTCAAACAAGTTCCTCGAATACGACCACATCACACCAATCGCAATGGGCGGTAAAACCACCATCCAAAATCTAAGATTATTGTGCAGAACCCACAACCAAAGAGCAGCCATCGAAAAGTTTGGATTCCAAAAGATGCAACCATACCTTAACTTTAAAATACAAAATCTATAGTGATAGTTTTATAAAATAATTTTCTTATTTTGAAACTCAAAATTGAGAAACAATCAAAATAGGAAGGTTAGACGAGCGAAGAGCTCAAGTGATCGGCTTTATATCCGCAAAGTTTTTCTTCTGGATCCAACGGAACATGATAGCGTTGACTATGAACATTGGAAACACAAAGTAAAAAAATCCAAGGAAGAGATAACTTGCACCACCAATAAGCGCAATAAGACTGAAGCGCATACTTACAAAAAACCCTAGTACTGGAATCAGATACGATAAAACTAAGCTCATCGCTATAGAAATCCAGAGAGGTTTTTTATCTTTTAGGTAGTTGGCAGTTGGAATTAGTAATAACACAGCTATTAAGGAAAAATCAGACCAAGACATATCAAACTGCTCTTGTTTTCTAAGATATATTTCATGAATGTACAAAATAGAATTACCCAAGACTAGATTCACAATAATCAATATCAATACGCGCAAATTACGTTTACTCATACTTCTTTTTAAATGGATTCTTCTGATAATTCAAAATATTTCGAAGCTTTCAAATTAAAGTTAGACTTATTCCATTCGAGAGCTCCAATTTTCTTTCTAAAAAAGCTCTGATTACCAGAGTTTTTTTGTTTTAGTATATTTTTTGATATTATTTTGGTAATGCGCCCAAATCGCCTTTTTCAACTACCATTACAGCGAAGTTGATTTCTTCGGCGCCGGCTTCTGTGACGGTGTACATGACTTTTTTGATCGTTAGGAAATCGATCTTTTTATCAGCTTGTACGGTTACGCGTCGGAATTGGTTGATTTCTTTTGTTGGCTTTTGTTGGTTGCCGACAACTTTTTTGATTTGAGTTTTTAAAGCTTGGCGGTTGTCCACTTCGCTCTTTTGAATCGCATCAATTAGTTTTTGATAAAGAGGTCGGACCAACCAATCTCTCTGCTCTTTCACTTCTTTGAAATCAACTAATGGCTCTTGATCCAAGAATACAAATTGATTGGAAATTGTCACCACGTGAGCTGGTGTTAATTCTTTTGTTTCAGCTGCATTTGGAAGAACTACTTCTTTTGGAATAAAAAGTACTTCCCCTGTCGATTTGTAGTTTTGTAGAAGGAATACTGTCAAAACGGTGAACATGTCCACCATGGCAGTCAACGAAAGGATCGCCACCACACTTCTTTTCCCACCACTCAACTGTCTATTTTTTCTGTCTCTTTTTCCTGGTGCGTATATTGGCATATTATGGAGCTCCCCCGCCCGCTGCGACTGAAATCTCTTCGAACCCACCACGGAGTAACATATCCATTCCGTGGATCAAATCGTCATACGTTAATTCTTCTTGAACCGTAATGACGCCATCTTTTTTGTCTGGATATTCTTTTTTAATTTTCTGAAGTTCCGCCATCAATGTTCTGTCGTCGTAAGCTGCGCTCACTTTAGGAATGCTCAATTGATTTTTCCCAATCTTCACAACATATCCACTTGAAACCACATCGAGTCTAAATGCTACCTCTGGACGTGGTGGAGGTTCATCGGGTGTTGCCTCTGTTCTTTTGCTGTAAACCGAGCTTCCAATCTGAATCATGGAAACCTGAGTCCACACCGCAGTCACAAGAAGAAAGATAATGCACACACACATAAGGTCAATAAAAGGAACGATGTTCAAATCAACGTTCGTATCCCTACCGTTACCTTTTTCTGTAATTTGAGCCATATCAAATATTCCTAACTAGTTACTAAATTTAACGATCAAAACAATATTGCTTAGTACTTCATTTTATCGCGGTTGCTTACTACAACGTTGATAAGGTTCATTGAACCTTCTTGCATTTCCGTGATTGCTCTACCGATTCTATGTTGAAAGTATCCGTAGAAAATGATCGCTGGAATCGCAACTAAAAGTCCAAACGCTGTACAATTCAGAGCTTCTGCAATACCTTTTGATAATAATTCTGCTTTTTTTGCAGGATCGGCGTCGGCAACCGCACCGAATGATGTGATTAGACCCACGATCGTTCCAAGTAGTCCGATCAATGTTGCCACGTTACCAAACACCGCAAGGAATGTTGTCCATCCTTCAAGTCTTGGTGTTTCTTTTAGTGCGGCTCCATCCATTGCCACTTGAATTTCTTCATCTGGCCTTTTATTAGCAGCAGAAACTAATCCTGCTTTTAATGTATTTGTTAAGGGAACCGGGCGTGAATCACAGAAAGTGATCGCTCCACGTAGATCTCCTCTTAAAACCATTCCAAGGATTTTGTCCATGAAATCATCTTTATCTACCGTTAATTTCATAAGAGCCATAAATCTCTCAACGATGATAAATACTGTTAATACTCCAACAATCGCGATGATGTACATCGGCCATCCACCATCGTGGAAAGCTTTTTGAACAAAGTTCATCTGAACAGCAGTTTCTGCTGTCGCTGTTGCTACTACTTCTTGTGCGTGTGCTATTGAAATCAAGGGAACCTCCATTATTGTCCTTCAATTTTTTAAGTAATTTCCAATTCTAAATATTCGGTCCAATTCTAAATATTAAACATTCTCAACTTCTAATTTTAAATCCTAAATTCTAATTCTCAATATCCAATTACTGTGCATTGAACAGGAACGGATAACTTACTACAGCTTCCTGATCTGGCGGCGGCTCTGGGAATTTCCATGTTCTCAATCTTGAGAGAATACATTGTTCCACTTCAGAGTTTTTGAGTGTTGAACTCGATACCCTAGCCGAAGATACTCTACCATTTCCAACGATCACCCATTCCAAGATCACTTTACCGTAAAGATTTGGATTTTTATTTAATGTCTTTTCATAACAAGCCGTAATTTGTCTTTGGTTTTCTCTTATCACTCTTCTGATCGCTTCCCTATCGATCGAACCAGAGAAAGTTTCACCTTCACCACCAGGAACAACTGATGCACGACCTTTCGCTCCGAGACCACCCGTCCCGTAACCTGAAACACCTCCGCCTCGACCTTTTGTGTTCACGCCGGCGATACCATAAGTGGCAGTTCCTTCACCACCAGCACCAATATCTTTCAATCCTGTACCAGGTGTATTCCCTGCTCCAAGTGCCGCTTGTCCGCCAGTTCCTGTTGCTTGACCAGCTGCGCCCGCTAAGTTTCCAGAACCCGAATATGTTTTAGATAATTGATCGTTGAAACCTTTTGATCCGAAAGCACTGAAGATACCTTGCTTCGTTGGATCCGGAGCTTTGCTCTTTGCGCTACTATCTGGTTTCGCCTTTGCTGAAGTTGTTGCCTTCACGACACCTTTTCCGGTTCCTGGATTTGGAGTCGTTGGCTTTTTAACTGTAGACTGAGATTTGTTTGGCATTGCTGCTGAAGCTGCACCCTCTTCGCCACGGCTTGGAGCCTTCTCTTGATCTTTGAAAGCTTCAGTTGCAGATTCTGCGCTTTTTGCTTCTTCAGAAAGATCTACTCTTTGCTTTGGACGATCATAAACGAAAGCTGCTTTTTTTACTATTTCCTCAACAGGTGGCTCCTCTGGAGCATCTGGAGTATAAATTGCAAAATAAATTCCTAAGATACCAAAAAACATCACCGTCGAAAGTAATGTCGCAATTTCACTCGTAGCTAAAAGTAAGAACGGAGCCGCAATCGCCTTAGGAGTAGCCGCAACGAAGCGAACGTAAACACTCACGCCACTTCCGAGATCAATTCTAATTACATAGGTTTGGTCTAAAGGAATTGCATATCCCGCACCTTCGCGCGGAAGCTTTCCTTGTAAAATTAAATCATTGATCGTTGTCACAGTTTCATTCACTCTCACTTCACCATTCATATCTGGAGTAATGAGCACTCTCACTTGCGAATCAATTTTAACCAATGGATGAGAAACCGTATTATCAAATACAGGAATACTAATTGTATTTTTAGGGCTGCTACCAATCGTAACAACTTGTGTAGAGTCAAAATGATATGTATCTAGAATTCTTTCGTTCCAAGCTACCGTCACCTCAACAACAGTTCCTTTTACAGGTCTCATTTGCTCACTCAAGTTTTTGATTTCACTTGGAGGAGCGTATGTTCCTTTTAATCCTGTGGGTTGAACATAAGGTTCGTGTTTTTCTACGCCACCTAATGAAACTGGTTTTTCAACTTTATGAACACTTGGAGTTTCCTTCGGTGCAACGGGTGCCACGACAACCGGCGCTGGTTTTGGAACTTGCGGAACTGCCTTAGGCGCTGATACAGGAATTACTTTCGGTGGCTCTGGGACTTTTGGCACTGATGCAGCCGGCCCCGCAGAAACTGGCTTTGGCAAACCAATAAAAAATTCTAATCTGTATCCGCCGATTTTAATTTCTTCTCCAGAATTAATTCTATCATCCAGAACTTGCTGTCCATTTTTGAATGTTCCAGACTGCGAACCTAAGTCACAGATATAAAATCCATCTTGTCTTTTTTCGATAAGAGCGTGAACCGAAGAAATATCTGAACCTTTTAGTTTTAGATGGGCTTCACCTTCAGATCCAATAACGATTTGAGATTCACCAGACTGAAAAACTTCAACTAAATCTTGCGCTAAGTAAACACGTATAAATACGCGATCCGTAATACTCATTTAACACCTCTTGGAACAACTTCTGAAGTCTTTCTCATTTCAGGTAAGAAATTTTCTCTTAACTTGATCAATCTACCAAAGTTGAATTGCTTCTTTTGCATAATATAAAATAATTCTGGTTTTTGAACTTCACCGCGAATGAGCTGATCTTCGAAATTGATATTTGTTCTCTTCTTTTCTTTTCCTTGCGCAAAAGAATGCACTCCCGAAAATAGGAATGCCAAAAAGGTAATGATTACAAATAATTTGAATGGTCTAAAGTAATTCAAGCTGAACATCCTTGTTGCCGTCTTTATTTAGTTACTTCTTGATCCAACTTTTGAGTTAACGTATTAACTTTCTTAAGTATAACAGGATCAGTTGTTATAAATCTAACTTTATTCAAAATCTCTTTTGCTTCCTTAGAATCTTTTTTAAATTCAGCCCAAAGTATAGCTTGGTTCAGCAAAACTGGAACCTTTTGATTTTTAGAATCTATACTTTTGTACACACTAAGAGCCTTATCTACTTTGCCTACACCACGAAGTGCGATGGCATAATTATTTGCAATGGCAGGATTACTCTTGTCTTCATCGTATGCATTTTCTAACAGAGCCAAAGCTTTATCGTAATCTAAATATTTTAAATAATAGGCGCCAAGATTTGCACTTGCTCCTAAATGGTCATTATCACCAAGCAGTGCTTTTTTGAAAGATCCTTGAGCCTCATACTCTTTTCCTTCTTTCATTTGAATCACACCAATACCATTGTTTGCGTCCGCATTCTTTGGATCTTTTGCTAGAACTCTATCAAAATAAATTTTTGCAGCGTCCGGCTCATTGTTCTTGAGATAAAAAATCGCAAAGCCATTGAGGATCTTAACGTTTTCAGAATCACGCGCAAGGAGTTCACTGCCCGTAGCGATCATCTCATTTTCTCTTTGAGAATTTACGGCAGCTTCAAATTTATCTCCTAACTCACTACTAGAAACCTTTGGAGTTTCTTTCTCATCGACTTGTGGAGAAGACTTTCCTCCCGGAGTTGCAGATTTTGGGCTGCCTTCCACTTCGTTATCAAATTCTCCAAAAGATTTTTTATCACCTTCGTTGTAATTTTTTACCTTGCTCGAAGAACAACCCACACTTAAAAGAATCAACCCTGCCAATATTAAATTTTTATTGTTCATCATAAATCCACCTTCGGAATGATGTAATCGATAGATACTTCTTCGAGAACTTTTTCTGATTTGTTCATTCTGTCGAGAGCCTGGTAAGCCGTTCTCACGTACTCGCTATAGATATCAATTTGACGAGCTTTATTGATGGCGTTCTTATAATTATCCAACCCTTGCTGCTTGAGTGGCCCCGCAACCTTATCCACTTCCGCCATATAAACCTGCTGTTGTTCAGCATTTAAACCCTTAGGGAGTGGAACTTTATAAATTGCATCGCTCATGTGTTCATAAGCCTGTCCTGCTGTTGCAAGAGACGCTACCACGTATTCACCCACATCCAATTTTACAATTGGTTCTAATTCTTTATTCATTTTATTGATGAGAGCCAATTTCTTTTGAATTGCTGGTCCTTGTCCTCTTGGATCGTTTGGAATTCTAATCGCCATCATTTCATTCAATGTTGGCAATACAAATTTGAATTGGGCCTCAGCGGATTCTCTCGCACCTATGTCTCCACCAGCTCTGCGCTTTAGACCAATGATTTTTTTGTACCATTCCTCAGCCTTTGCGCGATTTCCTGCCTTTTCAGCATTTTTGGCAATTCTATAAGCCGCGGTGATCACCAATCTCATATCTCTCGGACCTGCATTCAAATATTGCTCATAATATCCATTAGCCATCGCTAGACTATTTCTCTTCTCATAGATCTCGCCGATCAAGAAGAGGGCATCCACTTTGTTGGCTTTCTTACTTGTCTTTTGGAACATCTCGTAGTTTTTAATGGCTCTTGAGTAATTTTTAAATCCGGCCCAAATCACTGCCGAGTTAAAATACAAATCTGCAGCCAAAGGATCATTTGGATATTCATTTGTGAATTTCTCAAACTCTTCAGCGGCTTTCTTTAATTGTCCCGTTCTCTCATAAATACGACCCACGAGGCGTCTGGCTTCTTTCTTTTGCTTTTCGTTTTCCTTACTGCCTGAGTTTAAGAATCCTGTATACATCTGAACAGCTTTTGGCAACTCGCCAGATCTTTCGTAGTTAATTCCAGAGTTGAATTTAGCAATCGGAGCCAGAGTTGATGCTGGGTAATTTTTAGAAAAATTCTCAAAAACTTTTGCCGATCCTGGATAGTCTTTTTTGACTTCAAGGTCTTGAGCTTCTTTAAACTTTGCTTTCTCCACAACGCTCTTGATGTCCATATTCACATCAGCAGACTTTAAACCCGGAGTATTGAGAAGTTCTTGGCCAACTTTCGATAAACCTTCGTAATCTTTTCTTAAGTTATAGATATCTAGAATCAAATTCGCTGAATATACCGCAAACTCTGTCTTTGGATGCTTGCTAATGATTTCTTTGAAGATCACAAGAGCGTGGTCAAAATAATTGTGCGTGTAGTAGAGCCTGCCTGTTTTAAATCTGATATCCAAAGATTTTTCGGATTTTGGGAATTTAGCAAAGTAGTTTTCTGCAGCTGTTACGAATTCTTGTTCTTCTGCATTGAATGGGAATGGATCTAAACTTTGACCTCTAATTTTTTCAAGTTCTTTTTCTGTTGGTAAAGATTTTTCTAGTGCTAAAATCACGTTGAGAGTCGCTGGTCCGTAATATTGACTGGTTGGCGCGTTCTGAATCACCCATCTGTACTGAGCAGAGGCTGTCTCAAATTCGTTCATGTCATAGAGCAATTCCCCAAAGAAGAATCTCATCTCTGCCGTGTTCTTTGCTTTATCAAATTCTTTTACATAAAGTTCATACAAGTTCTTGGTTAACTTTTGCCCTGTTGGATTTCTAGATTTTTGCAAAGCTTTGTGCTCATTCAAGATAATATTTCTGAGTGTTGATTCTCTGGTATCAAAAGATTTTTGAACTTCTTTGGGGTTGGCTTGCGCCCAAGAACTTTCAGAATTGTAGTTAGTAATCCAATTGAATAACTCTTCTCTGAAAGTTTGGCGACTTCCGCCTACAGCGTAGTTCTGTACGATTTGATTTTGGAAATCAAAGTTTTTCGGCGCATCTGGATTCATTTCGATCAATTGGGCAAAAACATATTTGGCCGCTTCCCTTTGGCCACGATCAGAGTACAAATATCCTAATTTTTCTAAAGAACTATAAACTCTTTTCTCTCCGCCCATTCTTTCGAAATAAGTGGAGGCTTGCTCATAGGCTTTAACATCGGGATAAAAAAGAATTAAATCATTGTAGGCCTCATCCGCAAGTCGAATTTTATTTATAGCTTTTCCGTCTTCCGATTCTTGATTTACGTTCTCTTCAGCAATTTCGATTACTTTTTCTAAATGATTGATGGCAATCGCAGTTTGGCCAAGTCTATAATAGCACCAAGCGACTTTATACATGGCAAATGGGTAAATTCTGCTTCTTGGAGATTTTAAAACTGCTTTGTAATTTTCGGCAGCTTTTTTCCAATCACTATTTTCAAAATAAAATTCTGCGGTAGCGAAGTATGATTCTGTTACATATATAGAGCGAGGAAATTCTTTGGTGAGTTTTTCATAGTATGCTGTTCCTTTTTTAAATTGCCCAAGTTCAACAAAGTTGTAACCCATAAAGAAATAAGCTTGATCTAATTTTTTACTCTTAGGAAAATCCTTAATGTACCAACCGTAGAGTTCTATCGCCTTCTTATTGTACACTTGTGGTGCGTTCATTTGAATTTGTGGTGGATTGCCTTTTCTGCCTTTTGATTCCCACACCGCAATCTTTTTATCGAAATCACTTTGAATTCTGTATTGAACAAGCTTTGCTTTCTCAACATAGAGCTCACCAAGTCTTAGCCAGATCTCGCCACGTTCTGGACTTTTTCTGAATTTTTGACTGAGTGAATAGAGTTCATTGATTTGCTGATCTAGAATTTTTTCTAACTGAGCTTCTTTTTCATTACTCTTAATAAAGAATTTCATCGCTGATGGAGGTTTAATTTTTTTGGTGTTACGTATCACCACCTGCTTTGGAGCTGCTGCATCTGGAATGATTTTAGTGAATTTACTGATCTGAACATTACCGCCCCTATCACTGTCTTTGTAACGAGAAAGAACGTCCGCTACGGTGGCGGCTTTCTTTCCTGGAGCTGATTTATTCGCCGGCGCTATTCTTCTCGCTCGATCTTGCGCATGAGAAACGTCGACATTAACAGTCAAGCCACCAGATATTAAACTTAAGGCCAAAGCTGAGTTGATTAATTTTTTCATTCTTATCCTAACCTTATTTTTCGCAACGAGATTTACCTAAGTAGTAGTAGTTTCCAATTTCATCCAGCCAGTATTCACCTTGGAACGGCCAGTACTCAAAACCGTTTTGGATGTAGAAACTTCTATCTTCATCTTCTTGTTCTTTTTCTTCACCTTCAGGCTTTAACATCTTCTTTTTCATTTGGTCTTTTTTACCATTTAACATTTCAAATCTAGCAAAATCATGCTGCTTGAATAGCTCCAGAAGATCCTTGTGTATATCCACTACGTACTTCTTAACCAGTACGCCTGTATTTTCACGAGCACGTTCGGCACGAGTTGCTAATACTTTCTTGGCATACATGCCGAGAGGAGAAGATCTCCATTTTGAGCTTTTTTCGCTGATCAACTTCAATTCATGATCAATCATTTTAATGTAATCATAGCTCTTGGCAAAATCTGTTTCTCTCATAATTTTTCTTGCTACGATGAATGGGATTCCACTATTTTTTCTGATTCCCATGTCTTTTTTATACTTATCAAAACCTAAAATAACTTTTTCGACTTCTTTATAGTATTTATCAGTGGTCTTATAACCTTTGATGATGTCTACAAGATCTTTTCTCACTGGTTGATATATCTTCTCAAATAAATCCAATGTTTTTTCCATCTCTTCATACTGACAAATGTACATATAAACCAAAGATCTCAATAACAAACTCTCTGGAATATAAAAATCTTCATAATAAGGAGAGTGAAGAGCATGCATATTCCCTAGCACCGATCTAAACTGCGCAGCTCTCATCTGTGCCCAAGAAATTTCAAATAAAGCATCATGATAAAATTCGGTATCTCTCGGGACTTGTCTGTAGTAAGACATACCCTGATCCCATTCTTTGTTTTGATAATGAGATCTTGCAAGACCCATTAACGCGGCCACTCTTGTTGTATCCGTGATGTTCTCAGGATTTCGAGAGCTCAATAGCTCATTGAAAGATCTGATCGCCATTTCATTTTTATTTTGTGTAGCATACGAAAGAGCTTCCATGTATTTTGCTTTGCCGTAAAGCGGAGTTCCTTCATCCACAGCCGAGAAGCTCGCTGCAGATTTTGCAAGCTCACCATTTCTAAATTGATATTCACCAATTCTATATCTCAGCATGTCTTGGCTATCAGCTGGAAAATCATTCAATTCCACTTTCGAAATTGCGTAGTTGAGTAAGGTCACATCACCCAGTTGATCCGCAGCCAGTGATAATTTTTCTAAAGATTTTTTGATATAGGAACTGTTTCCATCTCTTACAACATCCACAAAATGGAAAGCCGCTGCTTGATACATTTTCATGTCGTAGAGCATAAGCCCCAAAAGATATTTAATCTGCATTCTTTCTTTTAAGTATCTAGGAGAGCGGCTTAAATTAAAGAGTCTTAATGACGCTTCTTCATAATTTCCACCCTTAGCTAAAGACAGTGCATCTTGTAATTCTGAATTGCTTGATCTTGCTCCTGAGATTGCAGATTTTTTGGGAGGAAGTTTTTTGGCTGACGTAGTTTTTTTTGTCGGCTTCTTACTGGAAGTAGATTTTCTTAATTTCTTTTTGGTTGGTTTCTTTTTTACAGTTTGGGCTTGGGCTCGCTCCGTAAAATTAGACAACGGTGCCGCCTGTATAAGTCCTAGCATTAAGATGTAAATTAATATTTTCTTCGTCATCATTGACCCCATCTCTATCTATACGTCGCATCTGGGAAGAAAAAACTCATCCCCAGGCTCAGTTGTACATCCGTAAAAGAATCGCTGTTTTTTCCTGTACCGTTGGACTTAGTCACTTCACTTGAATACATATACCCTGACAAATCCCAGCGGAACGCCATCCACTTATTCAACCCAAAAATTTGCCCTGTTCCAACATGAATAGCTAATGGCGAATCTTCTTGGTTCGTGTCCATGATTCCCGCACCCAAAGAGAAGTACATATCAAAGGGAACAATACCTTCGCTGAAAGAACCCATTTTTCCGTAGATCGGGCTCCATCTGATATCTGCTCCATAATACATTTCTGGCAAGAGCAAACTAGTTGTCTGAACGCTGGCTTCATCTTCTAAATCTTTAGTTACTTTGTATTTCTGATCCATAAATACAGCAACGATGGCTTCAATAGCCCATTTCTCTGTGATGGCATAGGCTAGGCGCCCCTGTAAGAACGTTGTCATAAAGAAAGCATTGTTGGTGATCAAGCCTAAGTTCGGATTGAATTCAAAACGCTGAGACTTTGGTAAAAATCTTTTTTGAATAACGGCGATATCGTTGAATGGAGTTAACTTATCTAGTTCAGAAATGCTTTTTAGTTTTTCAGATTTAGGTGCATCTTCGGTGAAAGTCTCGGGTTTCTTTTCTAGTCTTTCAACTTTATTTTCCATAAGCGTATCCGCTTCATTTTTGTATAGAGATTCTTCGGGAATAGCAGGTTCTTCCAGAGCAGTCGAATCCGCCGTTCCAACGTTTTCCGATACCTCTTCAGACAATTCCTCTTGTGCATAAGCATTGACCGCAAATGTACTTGCTGTCCCAAGGATTATTAAAACTAAAAGTCTTTTCATGTTGTATCCTTACTCTTCAACCTATTGTCGTAACTAAAATAAAAATCCCGCACCAACTGTCAGGATCGAATTGAACTGTGCTCTATCCGGTAACGTTTTATCAATTGATCCGTTTGAGCCTTGATCCACTTCATTGATGGGATCTTTTGCATTAAAGAAAAACCATCTGTAATCCAAACGAATATTAAATCTTTTTGTTAAATAAATTTTCGAACCAAGACCTGCGCTCATTGCAAAACTATTATCTCCCGAAACAGCATATGTACCAATGCCGGCCGTTCCGTAGAATGACATGTTGGTAACACCTTGTTTTGTTAAGCTTAATTTTCCGTAATAAGGTGTGATCTGGTACGCAAGAAGCATGGCTGAATCAGGAACTGCAGGATTCGGAATATCTACGCCAGTTTCTGAGTCAATTTGCGAAGGATAATCGTTTTCTTTTGCAGAAAATTTATTGTAGTAAAATTGCAAGCCATGAATTTCTGTGAAGTGATAAGTAGCAATGCCACCAAATGTGAGAGGATCAACGAATACATCGTTCAATGTCCAACCGAACATTCCCGTGATCTCGAATCTTCCCTTGGTCATTATATTTCTATTTTTCACTGGCTCTGGATTGTCAAACTTTGGTAATACAGATTCGCTCGCCAATTCATCTTCGGGAAATTGAATTTTAACGGCATAGCTCTCGATCGAAAAAATTGAGAGTAATATTAAAAACACGATGAATCTCATGATGCATACTCCACAGTAAAAATAACCAGCAAAAATCTGGATGCTCTAGTCTTTAATAAGTCTACAGAATGACTAAGGAAGTAAGCACCTTTTTTTGTTCTATGAGTCTAGCTCCTTTGACCTAGGTCGAGTCTCAAAGTCGAGATTCCAAACCTAAAGTCCAGCGGTAAGTCTAGAAAGAAAGCACATCAAAGTCTTCACCCTAATTTTCGTCTCAGATTGATCCGATAAAGAATGGTAAGAAAAATAACTTACACGGAGGTAAGTTTTGAAATTTTTGAATGCACTAACTTTTGCAGTTTGTTTTTTAAACCTAACAATGAACGTCGCTTGCACGGGTTTACCGCTTGAGAGATCACCCAATAGCGGTTACACCAGCTACTCGGATTCGGATTTCAGAGAGGTTTCTCTAAGAGATATCAGCGGAAGACATAATGATTTTTCCTCTCGATCACTTTCTCCAAGGGAAAGTACTGAATATCAGACAACCTCTGAGAAGAAAAATTTAGAATCTAACCTTCTAACTCCAGAAGAAAGAAAACAATATCTAAGATACAAACCCTACTTGAACGAAGAAGAAAAAATCGAATTCTTGCAACTCGCAGATGTTTTCGCTAGAGAAAGATGGATTCAAGCAAGAGGGCTAGGGTTCTCTGCTGAAAGATACAACAGAACTATTGCCTCTTTGATTGAGCAAAATGACATCGCATTAGGAATGCAAAAAGATGCTGTCAGAGAAAGCTGGGGAGATCCAGACTTCGTTGAGGTTTCAGGCAATCCACAGTTTGAAAATGAAAGATGGACTTTTTCACTACCAGTACAAACTCAAGAAGATTATAAAATCGAAAAAAGACTTGTTTATTTTGAAAATGGACGAGTTGTAGGCTGGAGCACAAGATAATCTATTTGCGCTGATGAGAAATTCAACTTAGAATTTCTCAAATGGCTGAAAGTAAAGATCCTAAAAAACCCACAACTCCGCCTCCAGCTGCCGCTCCAGAAGCGCCTGCGGAACCACCTCCATGGTTAGTTAAAGCAAAAGCCATTATTGCAGCTACAGGTAAAGTTTCAAAAGCCATCATTGGCTCTCCCATCATTCAAAGACCTAAAAATATCATTAAAAATTTTGGATTGATGGGTTGGATGAAGGTCTTCACTTGCTTTGCCGTAGCTCTGCTCACTTACACCGTTTATAAAACAGCTCCTCAGTGGAAAAAATTTTGGAAAATACCTTATCTCTCTACCTTCGAAAGCGTAGCTGATCAAAAGTTCAATTATGCCTCAGATTCTAAGGTGATCAGATACAGCAATGATCTTCTACTCCCACAACATGTGGTTCTTATCAATAAGATCGTAGTGAACGTAAAACCTGGCAAACTTTCCACGGCCAATCCCATGATTGCTTTTGATCTTTATGTTCGTACAGATACCAGCGAAGCTTCTGTGGAAATTAAAGAGCGTGAAAAGCAGATCCAAGATCATTTGCAACGTTTTTGCGAAGGTCTAAATTACGATCAACTTCAAACAGAAGATGGTAAGCAAACTTGGAAGAACCGAATGAAAAGAGAACTCAACCTTGTTTTAAATAACGGCAAGGTCAAAGACATTTTCTTTAAAACTCTTCTTATCAAACCTTAGCGGTTTCCTCTTTTTCTTGTTCGATTTTACTTTTTAAAAGACTTTCAATATTAATTTTGTAAGTGCGAATGCGATCATTCAGTGTACTTCTGGGAATTCCCAAATCTTCCGCTGTCTTTCTCTGGTTTCCAACATTGATTAAAAGTCTTTTCTGAATGATTTGCTTTTCAATTTCTTTAATCACATTTTTCTTTGATGAGCCATTAGCGATGTGAATAGCTCCGAATGATTCTATGTCCACAGTTTTTTGATCAATCAGTTTTAGAACATGTCGCTTCTCGATAGAATGACCAGGAAAAACTGCCCTGGCTCTTGAAACTAAATTTTTTAATTCTCTAATATTTCCTGGCCAATCATGTGTTTTTAATTCTTGGATAGCACAGTTTGTGAATTTCACTTTCATTTCTTTAGAAAAAGTAAAAAGAATTTTGTCAAAATCCTCCATTCTTTCTTTAAATGAGGGAACATTGACTTGAATGATATTCAATCTATAAAAGAGATCTAACCTGAATTCCCCTTTCTCAACTTTTTTCCTTAGGTCTTGGTGAGTACAGGCAATGATACGAACATTCGTCTTCACTACACGGTCAGAGCCGACAGGCTTGATCTCTCTATTTTCGAGTGCCCTTAGAAGTTTGGGCTGAAGACCAATTGGCAGATCACCAATCTCATCCAAAATCAGCGTTCCATTCTTTGCGGTCTCAAAGGCCCCTTTTCTATCTTGCGTGGCCCCAGTAAAGCTACCCTTTACGTGCCCAAAAAGTTCGCTCTCTGCTAAGGACTCCGTGAGAGCACTGCAATTCACCGTCAATACGGCAGCATCTTTTCTTAAAGACATTTTATGAATATATTGGGACATCACTTCTTTTCCTGTTCCTGATGGACCCAAAATCAACACGGAAAGATCTGACTTAGCTATATCTGGAATTCTTTCTAGCTGTTCTTGCCACTTCGGATTTTTACTTGTCATTTGTTCCGCTAATGAAACCGTATTAGATGAGTGAAAAATAAATTCTGTACTTCCAATTTTAATAATGTCTCCAGGATGGAGATATCTTTCGAGAATTTGCACGTCATTCACAAAAGTTCCTCTTGCGGACCTTAGATCTCTCACCAGATATTCGCTCCCCTTCTTTTCGATTCTTGCATGCTTTTCATTCATGTGCTCTTCGGTCAGCACAATGTGATTGTCTTCAGCACTTCCAAAGCACAGAAACTCCGTCATCTCTATGGGATCAGAATGCGGGTTTGACAGGTTTTTTAAGAACATACTTCCTCCTCGCGGCTAAGTTTATAGCCCACAGGACCAATTACAAAAGCCATGCCGGGACTTTTTACGCGATTTATAGGTTTTTAAGCAAAATAAGCACTTTTTTGATCTAAGAATTTGAACTTTTCCCCGTTTTTGGACATACTCATTTGGGCGGCCCACATGAAACATATTTCTAAATTTATAACTAGCGCACAAAATCCAACACAGTATCCCGAGCCATCTCTAAAAGAAGTTGCCGTCGTTGGTAGATCTAACGCCGGCAAGTCTTCACTTCTCAATTCAATTCTAAAAAGAGACATCGTCAAAGTCAGCGGACAACCAGGAAAAACTCAACTGATCAATTTCTTCACCAAAGAAGAAAAATATATTGTTGTGGATTTACCAGGCTATGGATTTGCTGGCGTTGCAGAATCTGATCGTAGAGGCTGGCGCCAAATGATCGAAGATTATTTGATGACAAGAGACACTCTCGTGGGCGTGATCATCGTGATGGATTCAAGAAGAAATTGGGAAGAAGAAGAAAAAGACCTCAGACATTGGCTACACATGGAAGGAATTCATTTGGTCGTTGCTCTTACGAAAGTGGACAAGCTTTCTAAGGCTGAGCTTGCTAAAAAGAAACAAGAAATCGTTAAAGAATCCGAAACAGAATTTACTTTTGCAACATCTGCAGAAAAAAATATAGGTATTAATGAATTAGAAAACTTTATTTATAACCACTGGATTAAGGGAACATAAATGAAGGTCATCGGTGTAATTCCTGCAAGATATGGCTCGACAAGGTTTCCTGGAAAACCCCTTGCATTGATCGCAGGAAAGCCCCTTCTTCAGTGGGTGATCGAGGCGGGGAAAAAATCAAAATTGATAGATCAATTGATCGTAGCCACAGACGACGAGAGAATCATGAAGCTTGCTGAAGATTGTAACGTGGATGCTGTGATGACGGATACCCATCTCCAGAGCGGAACCGATCGTATTTGGGCGGCGATTAAAAATGAACAATTTGATATCGCAATTAATATTCAAGGCGATGAACCGCTTCTCACTGGCGAAGTCCTCGATATTTTGGTTCAATCCATGATCAATAATCCAAAATCAGAAATGGCAACATTGGGGCATCCATTTAAGTCTTTGAAAGATATTGAAAATCCTAATGTAGTTAAGATTGTTTTAAATCACAATTCTGAGGCGATTTACTTTAGCCGTTTCCCAATACCTTATTCTAGAGGCATTGAGTTTTCGCAAGATGTTAATCTGCAACATGTAGGTCTCTATGGCTATAGAAAAGCATTTTTACAGAAGTTTTGTGAAACTCCGGCTCAAAATATTGAGCTTCAAGAGTCTTTGGAGCAACTGAGAGCCCTGTACTTAGGGGCTAAAATTCAGGTTACTAGCGTCGATTACGAAACAAGAGGTGTCGACCAGCCTTCAGATGTGTTAATTATAGAGAGAAAATTACTTGGCAAATAGGCGTCGTAAATAAAAGGAACAAAATGACTCAGAAGAACACCAAGAATCTAAAAAAGAAAACCAATAAGAAAAAATTAGAACAAAAATTTATTTTTGTTACTGGCGGGGTTGTTTCCAGCGTAGGAAAAGGTTTAGTGACTGCAAGTCTAGGCACACTTCTTGAGTCTCGCGGACTAAAAGTCACGATGATGAAGTTTGATCCTTACATCAACGTCGATCCAGGAACTATGTCTCCATTTCAACATGGCGAAGTGTATGTGACAGAGGATGGCGCAGAAACAGATTTGGATTTAGGCCACTACGAAAGATTCTCTTCCGTGCAAGTATCAAAAGCCAATAGCGTTTCGACAGGTCAAGTTTATGAAACCGTGATTGGCAAAGAACGTCGCGGCGATTATCTCGGAGGAACTGTACAAGTTATTCCTCATATTACAGACGAAATTAAATCTAGAATGTTTGAAGCTGGTCAAGGTGCCGAGGTTGTTCTCGTGGAAATTGGCGGAACTATTGGCGACATTGAGAGTTTACCCTTTATCGAAGCGATTAGACAGATGAGAGTGGATCTTGGCGTTGAGAATACACTTTATGTTCATGTCACATGGATTCCATATATCGCTGCGGCTGGCGAACTCAAAAGTAAACCCACTCAGCACTCAGTGAAGGAACTCAGAGAAGTCGGTATTCAAGCGGACTTTTTGATCTGTCGATCGGATCGCCCAATCACAAAAGAAATGAAATCTAAAATTGGTTTATTCTGCTCTGTAAGACCCGACAACGTGATTGGTGCTCACGATGCAAAAAGCATCTATGATGTTCCACTGCTCTTGAGCGAAGAAAAATTTGATCAAAAAGTTGTAACAAGATTAAATATTGATACAGACACACCAAACATGAAACCTTGGCAGAAAATGGTTCAAACTCTCCATAATCCAGAAGTGACTACAAAAATTGGAATTGTTGGAAAGTATGTGGACTTAAAGGAAAGCTACAAGTCTCTCATCGAAGCTTTGGTTCATGGTGGAATTGCCAATAAAGCAAAGATTATTTTTGAATACATTAATTCTGAAGCTATAACTTCTAAAAATGTTTCCGAAATTTTAAAAAATGTAGATGCGATTTTAGTTCCTGGGGGATTTGGAGAAAGAGGCATCGAGGGGAAAATCACGGCAATTCAATATGCTCGTGAAAATGATGTTCCATTCTTTGGTATTTGTTTAGGCATGCAGCTTGCGAGCATTGAATTCGCAAGAAACGTTTGCGGAATCAAAGACGCTACTAGCAGAGAATTTGTCGACACTAAAATTAATGCCAAAAATTGCGTGATCGATTTGATGTTAGAACAAAAAGATAAAAAGGATAAAGGCGGAACGATGAGGCTTGGATCTTATCCATGTCACCTGAGCAAAGACACTCTTGCTCGTCACATTTACAAGAGTGATGTAATCTTCGAGCGGCACCGTCATAGATTTGAATTCAACAACCAGTACAGACCACTTTTTGAAAAGTACGGAATGACATTTGCGGGAGTATTCAAAGAAAAAAATCTAGTGGAAGTTGTAGAGCTGAAAGATCATCCGTGGTTCTTGGCTGTGCAGTATCATCCAGAATTCAAATCAAAGCCCATGTCTCCTCATCCGTTGTTTGAGAGCTTCGTAGGGGCAGCGATTGTGAGAGCTCAAAAAGACACCCCGAAATCCAAGAGTAAGTTAAAAACACAAACTAAATCTAAAACGATGTCTGAAAGCAGACACGCAACTTAATAATTTTTAAGGTAACAGAGAAATGAAACCCGACATACAGGAATTACATCGAGTATTGGACATTGAGGCGCAAAGCATTTTGGATCTCAAAAATCAAGTGACGGAAGAATTTCCGAAGGCACTTGATATTTTATTAAAGTGCGAAGGAAAAGTTTTTCTAACTGGCATTGGTAAATCCGGTCTGATTGGAAGAAAAATTGCAAGTACGTTGGCATCCACCGGAACTCCTGCGATATTTATTCATGCAGCAGAAAGCTCTCATGGCGATCTTGGGATGATTTCTAGCAAGGACGTTGTAATCGCACTCAGCAACAGCGGCGAAACTGATGAACTTTCAGATTTGATCAATTACGTTTCTAGAAAAAATATTCCTCTAATTTCTATCACAAAAACAAAAGAATCCACGCTCGGAAGAGCAAGCCAAGTGGTTTTGAGAGTGACCGTGAAAGAAGAGGCTTGTCCTATGGGACTCGCTCCAACTTCGAGTACAACCGCGGCTCTTGCTCTCGGAGATGCACTGGCTGTAGCGTTATTGAAGCGTCGTGGATTTAAAGCTGAGAACTTTGCAGAATTCCATCCTGGTGGAAATTTAACTAAGCGCTTAGTAACTAAAGTAAAAGACATTATGTATTCCGGAGAAACTCTTCCACTCGTAAGCCCATCCACTTCCATGAAAGAAGTGATTTTCAAAATGACAGCTTCTGAAGTGAGAGGCGTTGCCGGCGTTGTTGACAAGAGCAAAGAACTTGTTGGCATTATCACAGACGGAGACTTAAGACGTCGCCTAGAGACACCGAAGAACATTCATGAGGATTCTGCGGAAGCACTCATGACACTTAATCCAAAAACTATTGACCTTAACGAAATGGCAGAGAAAGCTCTGAGCGTTATGGAAAGACACAAGATTCAATCCCTCTTTGTAGTGGATGAAGCTTCTAAATATCCCCACAATCCCGTAGGTATAATTCATATTCAGGACATTTTAAAAAATGGAATTAGGTAGAATCGAAACAGAAAATTTAATTGGAACCAGAGTGCAACAAGACGACCTTGGAGCTCTTTACCGTATGTATACCAATGAAGAAGTGATGTATACTCTTGGTGGTACAAAACTCTTCAGAGAAGCCAAAGAGATTCATGCCAACATGATGGAACATTGGGAAAAGTATGATTTTGGTATTTACATTTTAAGAGACAAAGTAACCGGAGAGTTCGCAGGCCGCGGCGGACTAAAAAAAGTCACAATCGAAAACAAAGAAGAAATCGAAATCCTCTACGCCCTTATGCCTCAATTCTGGGGAAAAGGCCTAGCTCTAGAGATCGCTAAAAAATCCATAGATATCGCCTTTGAACATCTAGACATTAAAGATTTAATTTGCTTCACCTGGACAGAAAACAAAAAATCTCAAAAAGTAATGGAAAAAGCAGGATTCAAACACGAAAAAAACTTCACCCACTACAACCTCCCCCACACCCTCTACCGCCTAAAAAAAGGTACCCCCTAGTTTTCCGTACTGTCAGCGCGTCAAATACTTATTAAGATTTATTTTCTGCCTTGATATTGGATGAATACAGTCTTTGATCTCGGTCTTTTTAAAAATTTTTTGAAAAATATTTTCTTCGAAATCCTGAGGACAAAAATTTATCCACGATGCGGGGTCTTCTTTGGGCACAAGCTCATCAATCGGATTTTTTGTAAGTTGAATTTTTTTATTTGAGACGAAACTTGTCCAAGGATAATTCTCCACGCCTTTACAAAGCTTGGCCCTCACAGGATTTCTTAAAATATATTTATACATTAAGGCATAACCCTCAGCTGTTGAAGTATGTGTCCAAAAATACTTTCCTCCATATAAATGATTTTTTCTACCTGCTGCCAGATTAATTCCTTTGCTAGTCATTTGCATAAAATAGTTCATTGCTTTATCTAGATTTTCTTCTGGAGTAGAGCATAATAAATGAAAGTGATTACTCATTAAAGTAAACGCATGAATTTCAATCTTATATTTTTCTTTAGTTTTATTTAAATAATAAGTAAAAATATTCCAGCAATCACTAAGCGGTATAGGGAACCACTCAGCGTTATTTGTTTTTGCATTAACATGATAGGCGCCATGGTCATATTTAATTAGCTTTTGTCTTCCCATATGTTTTAGAAATGCAAACTATGAACATACGTATAAACAAACCTATTGCTTCTTACAAAGCAACGAATCCGAATAACGTATTCATATCCGAATATGACGCATCGACAGTACGGAAAACTAGGGGGTACCTTTAGTGGGCGTCGAACCAGGAGTTGCCGGAGGAGATGTTTACTTTTAAGGGGACTTTAAGTTTTACTACGTTTTCCATCATGTCTTTTATTTCTTTTTGGTATTTTTCTGATTTTGATTTTTCGACTTCAAAAACCAATTCGTCATGCACTTGTAGAATCATTTTTGCATCGGACTTGGCAAAAATATCGATCATGGCCTTCTTCACGATATCGCTAGCGGCTCCTTGCATGGGAGCATTGATGGCAGCTCTTTCACCAAAGTTTCTCACTTGGGCATTCTTGGATTTTAATTCCGGTAAATATCTTCTTCTGCCCGAAGCCGCCTCGACGTAACCTTGTTTTTTGGCGATTTCAATAGTTTCTGTCATGTAGTCTTGAACTTTTGAAAATCTTTGGAAGTATCTAGAGATAATATCCGCAGCCTCAGTTCTTGAGATTCCCAAGTTTTCAGCCAAGCCATGAGCGCCCATACCGTAAGCCAAACCAAAGTTGACTGCTTTTGCAATTCTTCTTAGGTTAGAGTCGACCTTATCCAATTTAATATTGAACACTTCTGCCGCCGTCGCCGAGTGAATATCAAGATCATTTTCAAAAGCTTTCACTAATCCAGGGTCACTTGTTACATGCGCTAAAATTCTCAATTCAATTTGCGAATAATCGGCAGAAATCAACTCGCAACCCTCTGCTGCAATAAAAGCTTTTCGTATAGCATTTCCACGCTCAGTACGAATTGGGATATTTTGAAGATTAGGATTGGTACTAGAAAGCCTTCCTGTCGTGGTTACCGTTTGATGAAATACCGTATGCACTCGATGATCTTTAGGATCCACCAGCAATGGTAATGTATCCACATAAGTGGATTTCAATTTTGCCAACTCTCTGTACTCAATAATTTTTTCGGCAATGGGATGTTCTTTCTGTAATTTAGAAAGAACATCTGAGTCTGTTGAAAATCCGGTTTTAGTTTTGCGAATAGGAGTTAATTTGAGCTTTTCAAAAAGCAAATGTGAGAGCTGTTTTGGAGAAGCAATATTGAATGTTTCTCCGGCCAACTCATAAATTTTTGTTTCTAACGCTCTGATGTCTTTATGAAGACCTTCACTTTGTTTTTTTAAAATATCTGTATCAAGAAGAACACCATAAGATTCCATTGAGTAAAGAACTTCAATAAGAGGTAGATCATAGGTCTCATAAACGCTAAGGCCATTTTGTACGATCATCTTTTCGCGAAGATGCTTTTCCACTTGCTGGTTAGCCAATAAGAGTTCTGTCCCTGATGGAAAATCTGGAAGTTTTAAGTTAAAGCATTTCTCATAAATTTCAGGAAAAAGACCGATATCACCTGCCGTAACAATGTAAGCTGCAATCTGATGGTCCCAAACAGCGCTTGCGGTTTTTAGTTTTAATGATTTCCAAAAAGCTTTAAGATCGCAACCTTTCCACTTTACTTCTTTGTCATCAAAAATTTTACTGAATTTATCGAGGTCATCTTGAAGAGTAAAGACCTTATTCTCAGTCGCTACGAATAAAGCCCGATCATTTGGCAAAATCCAAAGTGTCTCACCCTTTTTAATTTCTTTTTCAAATTCTACCGCATTTACACTTTTTTCTTCGATGCTTGTAGCATTATCTGTAGGAGCCGTAATTGGGGTTTCAATTTTTTTCTCAATTTCTGTTGGGATTTCGACAGGAGCTTCTTGCGTCACTCCGAAAATTTTTCTCTCAAAAGATTTGAAATCCAATTCATTCAAAAGTTCAACCATCTCGGCTTTGTTCACAGGTTTTAACTTTAGAGATTCAACATCGGCATTCAATTCAATGTCTGTTTTGATAGTTACCAATTGCTTTGAAAGGTAAGCGATATCTTTTGAGTTGATGAGCTTCTCACGAAGTTTATCTGGCTTTACAGAATCTATATTCTTATAAATTTCATCTAGCGATGGATATTGATCAAAAAGCTTCAAGGCAGTCTTTGGGCCCACGCCCGCAACTCCCGGAATGTTATCCGAAGAATCACCAATCATAGAAAGATAATCAATCATTTGATCTGGAGTAATTCCCCACTTTTCTTTTACACCATCGACGTCATACACAACGTCTTTCATAGTGTCGTACATTTTGATGGTTGGAGTAATAAGTTGCGCAAAATCCTTATCACCGCTCACGATGGTCACTTCGATTTGTTTTTTCGCGGCCATCACCGCTAGCGTTCCGATAATGTCATCCGCTTCAACCCCAGCCTGCTGAAAGCATGGAATGCCAAGGGTCTCGATAATTTTAGTGAAGTAAGGAAGCTGCGGAATCATCTCTTCCGGCATTTCAGATCGATTGGCTTTGTAGTCTGGAAAAAGCTCTTCGCGAAAACCATCTTCCTTAGAATCAAAGCAATAAGCCATATAGTCAGGCTTCATTTCACGAAGTAATTTAACCGTCATGGAAAGGTAGCCATACAAAGCATTAGTCGGCATACCTTTAGAGTTTGTGAGCTGTCGAATGGCGTAAAATGCCCTAAAAAACATATTGCTGGCGTCTACAAGAAAGAGTCTTTTCATGGGCAAAATCTATAAGGGGCAAGCCTTTAAATCAACATAAGAATCATGGCAAAAGACATCAAAACCATTAAGAGATCTTCAAATAATGTGATGCGAGTCATGGGTAATTTAAAAATTGTCCCTAAACAGGCACATTGAAAGTCCGATTTGATTCGTAGAGTTTGAACTACGCCAATCGTACTCACCGACATCAACACCAATGTGAAGATATTTGTGTAAAGAGGTGCAATTTTAAGAGCAAAGAGAACTCCCAATCCCAACTCTAAAAAGGGATAAATAAATCCATAGATTTTAATTTTTTTCGCCACAATATCATACGTCGCATAAGCTTTTGCAAAACCAGATAAATCTAAAAGCTTAAAGAAAGAAAATACCAAAAAGAATCCACTCATAAAGTGGCTCATCCACCTCATCAAATCAAACTCACCCGCAGTCAGTTCGATGAATGCCGTCATTCCCAAAATATAAGAAAAAATTAAAATGAGAGGGTAATATGTTTTAATCATATGCATTTATTCCTAAAACACTAGATACGTATGAAGCATGACTTTTGTGACGCAGTATAGACGCTGAAAACTAAGGGGTACCTTTATTCGTCGTTGGAGAAGACGAAGACTATGTCGTCTTTGTTGACTAAATCGAAGCGGTCTCTGGCTTCGCGTTCGATGAATCTTGGATCGTGGGCCATGCGAATTTGTTTTTGGAGTTTTTTGATAGAAATTTCTGTTTCAGAAATTTTTTGCTGCATGCTTTTCTTTTCTACACCCAATTCCCACATTTGATATAAAGTGCCATCCAGCAAAATGCCCGCAAGCGCGAACACGAGACAAGTGACTAGAACTTTTCTTGGACTCATCAACAGACGACTAATGGTATCAGCTACAACAGATGCGAAATTTCTCATACACATATACTACTTGAGATTTTGGATAAAAAAAAGGAGCGCCTTTTATTTCTAAAGGAGCTCCCTTCTTTAGTACCTTTAGCTAGGCTAAAGTTATATTAGATAGAGAATGATGTGAGCAAGAAGTACTCAGCTTGATCTTGACTGTAAAGACCTCTTAAACCACCAACTCTTGCATCAGTAGCTTCGTCTATTTGTCTAATACCAAGGTTAAGTTCCATCCAGCTAACTGGAGTGATATACATAGATGTAGATGCATCTAGGAAATCTTTTCTATCTGTGTTTGCTCTCCACTTTTGGTACATACCAACAGTCTGTTCTACTGCGAATACGCTATTGAAAGCATATTTAACACCTGCAGAAGAGAGAAGTCTGAATTGATCAACAGATCTTTCTTGTCCATCAGCATTGATGTAAGTTTGATTTTGTTGAGCGAAAATTCTTGGATTTAACATAAAGCTAGCAGAAAGAGCTTTTGTGATCTCTCTTGAAGCAATTGCATAAAGTCTGATTTGAGCGATTTGCTCTTTGTCTTGTGATGCTTCGGAAGTTGGTAGATAAAGTCTCGCTTGACCACTTAATCCAACGCCATTCCCAAGATCAGCTAAATCTGATTTAGAAATTCTTAAAGATGGATCTAACATAGTAGTTGAAGCTTCAGCTTCGTTAGCTCCCCACATCTGGTACCACTCAGCTACAGCTTGGACTGTTACTGTATCAGCAATTTTGTAACCAATTTTCGCAGCATAATCTGTTTCAGTATCGTTAGCACCGTTTTGTGCGATTGTTCCTTCGTTAGTTGCTTTGATTGGAGCATATGTTTCGATGTCCATACCAGCAGACCATTTCTTAGCTTGTACGATTGGTTTCACGTCAGAAAGTTTTGCTGTTTCAGTTAATTGAACATCAGAAGCAGCAGATGATACATCTTCTACTTGTGGTTTTTGTACAGCGGCAACTTTCTGACCCTTTGCTCTCACTGTTTTTGCAGTTCTTGCTTTTGCTTTTGTTGGAGCAGCTTGTACAGTCCCTGTAAGAGCTAATACTGCCGCTAATGCGATAAATGACTTCATTGATCCTTCTCCTTTTATAAAAGAAATCGTTTTAATTTGTAGGTTTGCACCCAAAACACTAATCCACTAAGAATGAAAGCAAAGGTCATACCACCGATGAAAACTATAAATTACCAATGATTTCAAGCCCTGGATAAGGCACTTGTATAGCGAAAGATGTACAGGATTGCCAGTATTTGTGAAAATATTCCAACAACTTAACGTAAATTGTCATTTTTGATAGGAAACACATACCTAATTCAATATATGCGTTTTCAGATAACAAAAGGACACCAGTTATCGGAAATAGCGGTACCCAAAGGACACCGCTAAGATTTACTTCTTCTTGATTTCGTTCATCAACAATTGAACTTGTTGTTTTAAAAGATCGATCTCTTTTTGCTGTTTCACAGCTTGCTCTTCCAAAGAAGCAATTTTTCTTTCAGCTTTTGAAAGTCTTTGGTCAATTGAAGCCATTTGTTTTTGGCTCATCTTACTCATACCACCAAGTTCTTGAACCGCGTTGACCACAGCCCAATGGATCGGATCCACATTCAAAGAATAATATCCATCATCAGACAACTCCACCGCTTCTGGAATCACAGACATTACTTCTTGCGCGATAAAACCAATCTTTGGTTTTTCTGAATCGGCATGAGCCGCATTGTTCTTTTTGTAATGATAGCGAACGGTGTTTAATTTTAAAATTTCTGCCAGACCGTATTCATATTTTCCATCGACATCTTTTAAGCGACCATCAGAAGGAATCACCCATGCAGTTGTACCTGCCGTTTTGTAGGCCTCACCACCTACACTCAAGGCATGCGTGCTCACTAAGGCTGAATTGATGCCTAGTTGATTGGCGCTGAAGTCACCATAAATCAATGGAGTATCGTTTGCTGAATTATCAATATAAAGTTTATCAGAAACAGCACCTGTTGCCGTTGGACCTGATTCATAACCTAAGAATAAATTTCCTGCGCTGCCGGCATTTGCATTTTTACCTGCTTTGCGGCCTAAGGCTGTATTACTACCACCCGTTGTTACCGTGTTCATCGCTTGAAATCCGATAGCAACGTTATCAGCACCGGTTGTGGATGAATAGAGCGAATAAGAACCTAAAGCATCATTACCAGCGAATTCTCCAGGGTTCGAAACCATAAGTGCACCATAACCAACAGCAACGCTGTTACTCAACTCGTAAGATCCAAAACCTCCACCTAGCGCAGCTGCACCAATAGCAACGCTTTGAGCTCCTTTTGTCACTCCCTGCATTGCTTCGCTACCAATAGATGTATTGAATCGACCATTAGATGTGGTTTCATTCATTACCCTCAATGAATCTACACCAATTGCTATATTTCCGTCGGAAGATGTTGTCGTAGCTGTAGCTAAAGCATTAGCACCAATAGCAATGTTATTTGCACCTGTAGTGATGGCGCCTGCAGCATTAAAACCTATAGCGATATTGTCTGTACCAGTTGTTAATGCATCTAAAGCTGTGTTACCTGCTGCTAAGTTTCTTACTGCCGAACCTGTAGTGAACGTGTTGTTACCAGAGTTTGCGATAAAGAAGTTGTTTGTTCCTTTGTTACTCAATGCCCGAGTACCCGCAAGAGTAATCTCGTTGTTTGCAGACGTGGAGTTTTGCGCAAGAAGTGAATCTCCAACCGTTGTACCACCAGCATTATTGAACATAGGCAGTGCATACTGCGTTCCTGATCCAGTCATTCCACTTCCCGAGGTTTTACATTCCCAAGCTGTGTTACCGGCATTTCTACCGATGCTTTGATCTCCTGTACATCCGTTAGCAGCAATGTCTTCGAATAAAATTGTTGCATTGGCAATTTTCGCCGTAGTCACCGCACTGTTTGCAATTGTCACCGCTCCCGCAGCCGACATTGTAGCATCACTACTCATTGTCACTGCTGTTGCAACAGAAGGCGTCGCTCCATCACCCACTAAAAATTGTCCCGAAGTCAATGTCACTGCAACCCAGTCTGTTCCGTTCCATCTCAATAGCTGTCCATTTGCAGATCCGTCAGCGATGGCAATTCCATTCACAGCATTATCAACATATAATTTTGTAGTTGAATGAGCGTCTGCTGTCGGAGCGTTGGCAAGTACGACATCACCATCAGCTTCGATCGTTAAACCTGTTGTTGGTTCCCAAGAATCTCCATCCCATCTCAATGTATCGTTTGTAGTTCCACCAGCCGTCGGAACTCCTGTAGCATCAATTGTAATGTCGTTAGCATTTTCTGTAACCGTGATGTTTGTTCCACCAGAGATACCTCTCATCTCGAGGTCCACGCCAGTTTTTTGTTTATAAACATCCGCCGTACCACCAAGAGAAGATGCCGTATTCACTTCACCTGCACCAGTTCCTGTTACAAGCTTAGCTTCTGTTGAGCCCATCTTGATATAAAGGCCATCACTTTTAAAATAAATTCTTCCATATCCAGCTACTGCGTCTGCCGGAGTTGTGATCTCTGGTAATTCTAAAATATTATTGATACGAAGATAGTTATCAGAAAAATCACCATAGATTAGTGGATTATCGTTGGCCGAATTATCGATATAAAGTTTATCTGTCATTGCGGTAGCACCTGAAGGCCCAGCTTCATTACCAATAAATACATTTCGCGAGCTAATGCTTGCTGCATAAAAACCTGCACTTCTACCAAGAGCAACGTTATTTATACCTGTATTAATGCTTCCCAATGAACTCTGCCCAATAGCAATGTTAGAATCTCCAGCTGTGAGTGAATTTAATGCTTGGCCCAAAGCTATATTATATGCTCCAGAAACATTGAGACCTAAAGCACCTTGGCCTACAGACACGTTATTATAACCCGTGGTATTTGAAGCCATGTTCGAAGAACCTATAGCTACGTTTTGATAACCCGTTGTAACAGAGTTTAAATTATTATAACCAAAGGATGTATTGTGATTACCAGTAACAGTGGTATTCCCTGTCATATATCCTACATAAGTACTAAAAGACGCTGCTGTATTGGCATCAGAAGTATGAGCAAACAAAAGATCACTTCCATTCCTAGTCATAAGAATTTGTGCATCTCTCATTACAGGAGGATTTTCCATCAATACATTTGTTCCGTTATCTGTGATGGATGAGTCTACTATGTTATCACCAGTTGGATTGAACTTCGGAAGTATGTTTTGTGTACCACCAGAAATAGTTGTCCCAGTGGAAGCAAGAGTCGCTGCTTCCCAAGCTTGTGCAGTATTATCCCATCTTAAGATTTGATCATCTACAGTTCCCGGCTCTACATATTGCTCTAAATAATTAAGAGTAACCGCATCACCTGGGTCACTTGGATTTGCAACGTCTTTGATTTGTTGCGCACTCATATCTAGCGGAATTGAGAATGTCACCGTGGTTCCATCATCAGTTATAGAAGAGTCAGCAAGTTCGTCTGAAGCATTGAACTTTGTAAGTCTATTTGTTGCTCCCGCACCTCCGGCCATCACAACACCACCCGCATCAACAGCGGCTTCCCACTCAGAACCATTCCATTTTAAAACTTCATTGAGATTAGGAGCTGTTGTTGCAACGGGTTGACCTTGAATGGCTTCAACATTCATATTGCCATAAGTTCCAGAAACGTCACCGCCTGGATTTCCTAACAATGTACCAATATCCGAAGGTTCCCACACATCAGTTGCATCATTCCATTTTAAAACATAATTATTAGTTGCAGTGTCACCAATTACTGCCGCCGAAAACTTTGGAGTTGTCGGCACCCAAGCAGCACCATTCCAAATTTCAAATCTAGTCAATGTACGGTTGTAGCCATGAGTTGCGTTTGCAACTGGATTTAAAGGACGGGTTACTGTTGTCCAATTCAAAGTTAAACCTTGGAGAGGAACTCCATCAATCGTGTCCGCAACTAATGCCTGCGGAACTGGAGACAAAGCTTGATCTGCTAAAGTTGTCGTCGTAACTCCATCGTAAACGTGAATTCTTAAAGCTCTTGCGTCCGTTGCACCCGGAGTCCAGCCTCCCGCACAACTTCCTGCTACTATTGGGAAGTCATCTTTGTTTGTGAAAACAGTAGAAAATGCGTAACCTGGGTCATTGCTATAACCCGCAACACCAGATGTTCTTGTACCATTACCAATTTGAATTGAGAAAAGACCGCCGGTTGTAGTGGTATTCACAGCTTGATGTTCAGAATATAATAAGCAAGCTCCCGAAGGATTTCTAACTTCTATATAAAGCGTGAGGTTACCCGCAAGTCCCGCAGTACCCGAAGAGTCCATCAGACGACCTTGATAGGTGAAAGTAGACGGCATCGTATTACCCGCAGATAATGTCAGAGAAGTTAATAAAACAAACAAAAATGTTAACAATGATGCTTTACTCAAAACTGTCCTCAAAGCTGGGTCTGACATTTTTTTTGCCAGTACATATTTTTTGTTTTTATTGGATACGTTCAACATACATACCACCTTACCAATAAAATATTAATTAAATTACTTACTTATACTTATCGTTAAGATTTATTAAAAAGTTGAGAGATTATATTAAGGAAAAATTGAAGCAATTAAAACGGGACCTGGACGTACGATAGTGAGACAATGTTTCAAGATGAGTGTCTTAATTCAAAATAGACTATGGTTTTAGAAATTGGATTTTTATTTAAAGATCATTTACGAAGAGATTATTTACTACAGAGATTATTTACTACAGAGATATTCAAAGCGAATGTCATCGCGACGATTTACAAAGACACATTTTTGATAAGCACTTGTTTCCACATCATGCTTATAAAATTCATTGGGTATTTCTTCATCTGTCACCGAAAGCTTGTTACTCAAATCACCCTCTGCAGCAGAAGAAGTTTCTGTTTTGGCTACAGTGACTTTACAAGTGGATTCCAATGAACAATCCGAATCTACAATTAAAAAATCATCTATGACAATTCCACCCTCAGCAACGGGCGCTTGGCCACTCTTGGATTGTCCGCAGTTTTGGAAGAATAATATTAAGACAGATGCCATGGTGATCGTTATTCCGACATAAATATTTTTTTTGATCATCTGAGAATTCTCCAAAAATTGTATAACTATTTATCGGAGCCAAAGTCCTGGAAGTTTAATCTTTCCAGGACTTTATTTAGAATCTCATTTTGAGATAAATTGAATTGGATTATTAAATTGGATTACGGAGCGCTCAATTGAACTTGGAATGAACCACTGCCCGCTGGGCCGCGAACTTCAATTCTATGACCTCTGCTGAAAGTGTCAATTCCTGAGCTTGTCCAATTCATCACGCTTATGGTTGGATTGGCTGGAGCCTGCACTGTAATTGTCAGACCACCCGCAGTGATCATATTTCCATTCACGGTGGGTTGAGACGGAACTATCACTTGGAAAACGGCTTGTGTTCCCGCGCTCACGGTAAAGTTATCTCGCACAACCAATGATCGATTGGCAAAATCAATATTTCGAGTCCAAGAAGTGATGTTTGCATTTCCAGCATAGGCAGGAGTTAAGTTTGCAGTTGCATTCACTGCTCCCGTCGTAGAGTTTTGACTATTGATAGTCATCGTCGAAGTCGTACCTTCACGTTGTGGAATGGTAGTACCACCATTTACAAATTTCACTAGATTATGAATCTCTGTAGATTGATTGATACCACTATGACTCCAAATATTTGAAGTGATCGCTAGATAGTCTGTTGAAGCTAAACTAAATGCACCTTGATCTTGGTGAGCGTGCGATTCATTGTATGTCCCTGCACCAAACTGCATCCAAAGAGCATTTGTATCCCAACTTGTTCTTGCGAAAAGTTGTCCTGCTCCTGAAGCTCTATAAACTAAACCTTCTGTGGGAGCAGCGGCGTTGTTCATTGGAGGAGTTAAGATATCATGCCTTCTTGTAAAATATTGGGACATTTGTTGAACGCTGATGTGACTCAACCACCATGCACCAATCGCCTTGTTCGCAGCATTGTTTGTCAAGTGAGCCGCATAAAGTCCCAAGATTCTATGGTAATCAAATATTGTTGGCTCCGAAGAACGTGCTTGGTCACCAATCGCCGCAAGCTTTGCTCTCGATGGAATAGTAGCATGCAACCAGTACTTCACACTGTCTGTTAAATGCGCGTTCATGTTTGCGTAGTCTTCCGTCGTAGAGTCTTCCCACACTTGATACAATTCAAATAATCCCATGTGTGCCGTTCCGTAACCTGTACCCTCTAAGCTACCTCCACCCGGCATTGCTGAGAAATAGGTATTGATCATATTTAATTTTGAACGAGCTAGATTTATTGTCGTAGAATTATTGCTTGCAAGCCCCCAGTAGATGGTAGCTTTTGTAAAGCTGTAAAAATAGTTGTTACCAGGATTATTCACCGACCAACCTGACCATGGATATGCTCTCCCACCCCAAGTCGCAGAATTGTAATTCCATACGTTGTAAATAGTTTGGTTTGCATAAGCTGCCCAACGAGTTCTTTGTGCCGCAGTTGTCTGTGCGCTACACCAATCGTAAGCTATCGCTACTTCCGATAATAAGTGACCTACTTCTAGATAAGAGTCTCCCGCAATTACGGGTCTACCACCGCCTGCGATAGCTGCTTCTGCAGCAGCCACTTGTTGTTCTGCTGTTGTCACTGCAAGGTTACAATAAGCGACGTTATTGGTAATACGATACATGAAGGCCGCATCCACTCCTGAATATCCGTATGGATTGCCTCCATTTAACTTCATGTCTACGTAATCTCTAAATCGAGTGTACTTAGTTGAAGCGACATCCACATAACTTAAATCAATTTCAATTCCATTTGCAGCTCCTGGAGGAGGCAGCACCGTACATGATGGATAAGTGTAGGAACCGCTCAATGTTCCATTATTACAAGTTCTTGTCTGAGGAGCTGCACAGGTTTGACCGTTGGGAACCGTGGCCACTTGATAAGCTTGAATTGTGCTCGCATGTGCAATGGTTCCACCACCCAATGACTCAGGAAGAGCGCAAGAAGCACTTCCGCAAGGACCCACTGAACACGATTCAGATGTTGCAGGTCTTGGCCCCACATTTGTAAGACAGAAAGAATCGGCAACAACCGCATTAGCACTATCTCTGCAATTTACGGTTCTAGTGCGCGTGCCTGTTTGTCCACAAGCTGTTACGCTACAAGCACCCCAACTCGTTTCAACCCAATCATATATCGGATTGCTACTTGCGCCAGTGGAAGAACCAATGGATTTTACGCCGCTCTCAAGGCATCCGGTCAATAAAAATGAAATTGCTAAACCCAGTAATATAAGACTTTTCATTTTCCCCCCCGGAAAATTGCTTGGACGAATTCAAAGTTAAAAAACTAACTATATTTTAACTATCGTCCTAAGTTTACCGTACCTTAAGAAATCATTAAGAGGCGTCCTTGTCTCATATTGAGATACTCTAGAGTTCTTAACCGATCTCATGCGTCCCCGGGTTTTAAAATGCAAATGGAATACCAGTCTCAGAATGAGATGAATTTGCCAAATTCTCACTTCGTGAAGATGGTTGTCTTATTTTGATATTTATTTTTGAAGAGATGTCCAAGCATTTGATACTGCAAAGTAAATCTACAACTCGGTAATTATAATGTAAGCATTAGGAACCAATACTTACATTATAAGAATGGATTGTTATTGTTTGAAAGCATCCAAACCAAAAAATCTCGCTTGACCACCCAGCTCGTGTTCGATTCTTAAAAGCTGATTGTACTTCGCCGTTCTTTCTCCGCGACACAGACTTCCTGTCTTAATTTGGGCGCAGCCAAAACCCACAGCAAGATCCGCAATGATCGAATCTTCCGTTTCGCCCGATCTGTGCGACATCACCGTGGTGTATCCACCTCTGTGGGCCATGGCTATCGCATCTGCGGTTTCAGAAAGAGTTCCAATTTGATTTACTTTTATTAAAACTGAATTTGCTACGCCTTGTTCTAAACCTTTATGAATTCTTTTTGGATTGGTCACAAAAAGATCGTCTCCAACAAGTTGCATTTTATCGCCAAGTTTTTGTGTGACCGAAGCCCATGATGCCCAATCATCTTCCGCTAAACCATCTTCGATCGAAACCATTGGGAAGGTCTTACTCCACTCGATGTAAGTTTGGATCAATTGGTCTGGCGTAATTTTTTTGCCTTCCCATTTGTATTGACCACCATCGTAGAGCTCTGTCGCCGCTACATCGAGAGCCAAGAAAACATCTTGTCCTAAACGGTACCCTGTTTTTTCAATTGCGGTGGTGATCAGCTCTAATGCTTCACGATTATTTTTCAACTTTGGCGCGAATCCACCTTCGTCACCCACCGCGGTACTATAGCCTTTTTCATTTAAGATTTTTTTCAATGAATGAAAAATTTCGGATCCGCATCTCAAGCTTTCAGAAAACTTACCACCGCAGACAGGCGCAATCATAAACTCCTGCACATCAAGCCCATTGTTTGCGTGCGCTCCACCATTCAATACATTCATCAATGGAACAGGAAGGGTATTTGCCAATACTCCGCCAACATATTCATAAACAGGAATTCCCAATTCAAGAGCGGAAAGTTTTGTGCAAGCGAGCGATACTCCAAGTAGAGCATTCGCTCCTAAATTGGATTTATTTTCTGTTCCATCAAGATTAATTAAAATTTGATCAATGTCTCTTTGCTTTAAACAATCAAAGCCTATCAATTTATCGGCAATTGTTTCTTCTACGTTTTGAATAGCTCTCAAAACACCTTTTCCGTGATAACGTTTCTTATCATCATCTCTCAATTCCGCCGCTTCATGCGCTCCGGTCGAAGCCCCAGAAGGAACCGCCGCATAAGCCGAAAATCCAGAAGATCCCGTGATCTCCACTTCCACCGTTGGATTTCCACGACTATCTAAAATCTCTCTAGCTCTAATATCCAAAATTTCCGACATAACAAACTCCTTCAGAAAAGGTGAGCCGCACCTTTTCCAAATGTTTGCGTCAATTGACGCTGATCTGTGGAAAAGGTGCGGCTCACCTTTTCAGAGGGGTAAGTCTATGGAGAAAGTTGAACCTCTTCCTGGTTCACTTTTGACTTGGATGTCTCCAGAATGCATTTCAATAATTGAATGGGCAATACTTAATCCAAGACCTGTGCCTTTGCCGGGCTGCTTCGTGGTGTAAAATGGTTTAAAGATGGATTTAAGCTTTTCGTCGTCCATACCAATGCCCGTATCAGAGATTTCAATCTCCGCTCGCGTGCCGCCTTTTATCATCCGATGGCGAGTCACAACTCTTACAACGCCTTTTCCATCGATGGCTTGAACGGCATTGTTTAAAATATTAACCAGTGCTTGTTCGAGCCTTACCGGAAAAACAGAAACATTTTGGCTGAGGAGTAAGTGACTGTCGATTTTTACATTTTCAGGAACTTGATGACTCACCATTTTTACGGCGGAGTTTACAATTTGATTGAGATCAATGCTTACTTTTGGTTCATCCGAAGCTTTTCCGGTGATGAAAGATAAATCCTTAACGATGGCTTTTACTTTTTGTAAACCCTCATGAACTTCTCTGACAATTTCAGGAAAATCTTTTTGCACAAGAGACCAATCCGTTCTTCTCATGGCTTCTTGTACGGGAGGAGTTAAACGATCTTGACCAATAAGAATCGTGATCAACTGCTGAGCTCTGATAAAGTAATCATTGATTCTCATCATATTGCTCATCACGTAAGCAAGAGGATTGTTGATCTCGTGAGCAATGCTGGATGCAAGCTCGGAAAGCGTGGAGAGTTTTTCGGAATAAATTTTTTCTTTGTACTGACTCTCTAATTTTTTTTGTGCTTCCTCGAGGAGTTTATTTTTTTCTAATAGCTCACGGTTCTTAAACTCGAGTTCTTTTTGTTTTTTCTCTAATGACTTCATTAGAGTTTCAACGAGATCGGGTTTTACGTTTCTTTCTAGCGCCGCGGTCTCAAACAATGAATCCTGATTCGTTTCCCAGTTGATATCGATGATTTTTCCGGTCCACTTCACAAAAGCATTATCTCTACCAAAGAAAGTCGGTAGTGCCTCTAAGGCTGCTTGAAGGTATTTTGTGGTCAGCGGATAATCAAAACTAGAAATTGAAATTTCAAACGAAGATTTTTCTGCCGCTTCATTTGCCGAATTCAAAGCCAAAAGTGGCGGTGTTGGTGAAATAAAATATGATAAAAATCTTTCTGGATGAAGATAAATATCTTGAGGTTTATCCATCATTCTAAGAACGCTATCCAAAACTCCCCACGAATGAAGCTTCAAACAGTCATGACCCACTAGCTCAGCTAAATTTTCGCTGCTGCTTTCTGCTTCGGATCTCTCTCCGGATTTTTCTCCGGATTTTTCTAAAGAAAAATAATTCGAAGCAACCTTTAAGAAATTTTCCATCTGTTTTGCTTCCATCCATGAAGACGGATCACGCAACAGTTCTTCAGGAATATCAAACGATGAGTAAAGCCCTTCAAGGCTCACCCTTTGATTCTCTAAATACGTCAAAATGGAGTTGGAAATTTTACTGCTAAATAACACGTGCTCTATTTATCAGTCAGAGTAGAAGTCTTGCAAGGATGATTACGCTGCTTTATTGAATTTTGCTCTCGTAAATGGAATTTTATTGGCTTCGATTTCATCCATAAATGAAGGGATATGGCCGACTGGCTGTAACTGCCCGACAAGACGTCCATCTGCTGATTTTTTAAGCTGCCCTAAATCGAATATGTGGTCTACTTGATAAGCCTTACCATCATGACCAAGGACTTCGGAGATATTCTTAACGCGTCTGCTTCCGTCTGGGAATCGAGATATTTGTACAATAACATCTACTGCGGCGCCGATCAAATGCTGTAAGGCACGTTCAGAAATTTTTGAATCTCCACCCATCGCGAGACCTTCAAGTCTTACCATTGCATCTTCTGGAGTGTTCGCATGGATTGTACCTAGGCAACCTTTGTGACCCGTGTTCATCGCATTGATAAGATCCAACGCTTCAGAACTTCTCACTTCTCCTACAATAATTCTGTCCGGACGAAGTCTCAAACTGCTCTTCACCAAATCTTTCATATCCACTTCGCCAACACCTTGAGCGTCAGCCATTTGCGTTTCGAAAAACACTAGATGTTCATATTCAATTTGAAGTTCAGAGGAGTCTTCAATCACGATCACCCTTTGTGCTTTTGGAATTCTAGAGGCAAGGACACTGAGTAAAGTTGTTTTGCCCGAACCCGTTCCTCCGCTCACTAAAATATTTTTTCCTAAGTACATGCAAAGATCCAAGAACTGAGCGGCATCTGCCGTGATCGTTCCTTTCTCTACACAATCTTTCAAAGTCATTTTTGTTTGGGTGAATTTACGAATGCTCACCGTCGTTCCGCTTCTCGCCACCGGAGGTACAACCACGTGAATTCTTGATCCATCTGGTAATCTAGCATCAAGGGTTGGTTCTTTAGGAGAAATTCTGCGCCCCACACTCTGAGCAATACTATTCACCGCTGATAGCAAATCATCTTCATTGACGAATTCCGCATCCGTCTTAATGAGCTTTCCGCCTCGCTCGATAAAAATTTCTTTGGGACCATTAATGAGAATTTCTGTAACCGTAGGATCTTCGAGGAATTCGATCACGGGACCCAAAAAGTTTCTTATCGCATTTTTAAATACTTCAACTTTTGAATCCACGTCTTACCTTTACTTCTTTTAGCATCTGCGACACCAAAAGGTGCATGGCACTTTTCGGTACTGGCAGTGTGTTATTTTTCGCTAGCGATTGCTCTATCTGTAGGAAGAACAACCACTTTGCCTTCGAGAGAAGTTTCTGGACATTGATAAGTGTAAACGCCTTCTTTTTGCGGAACCACATCAAATGTTTTGATTTGACCGTAATAAGTTCCATGATGCTGTGCAAAAGCACTCATAATGAAGCTCACATTCTTTTCTTTTTCATTCACGTTGACCACGTGGATGGTGTACTTCACGCCTTCTCTAAGGCTTAAAGATCTTGGGACGAAACCTTTTTCGGTATTTAAAATAACTACGTCTTGTGAAGATTCGAAATTCACTTTTACTCTTTCCACTGATGTTGGCTCTGGAGTCAGAGTAAATTGAGGAGCTTCGCCTTGAACTTCATTGCTTTTCATGAAGGATTTACGTCTTGAGAAATCAATTTCAAAGGCGAATATACTTTGCGAAATAAATATGATGATTGCTGTTGTTGTAATGATTTTTATCATTAATGAGTCACCTTTCGCGCATAAAAGTCTGCAAATTCCTTTGCCACTTCCATCGCAATAAACTCCAAAGTCTTCATATCAAATACTCTAAGAGATCTTACAATTCTATCAAGATCTCCCGAACACGAGTTCACCGTGGCAACCGCCTGCTGAACTTGAGATTCGTGAGCATCGAAATCTTCAAAGGATTTCTTCCAATCCTTTTCTAGAACCGGATCAATCACACCTAAACTATAAAGAGCATCAAAAACCACCTGTAGATTGCCTTGTAAGAACATTTGATGTTTCTCCTTTGTCTCGATATTAGATCGGAGTTTTAAAAAGAAACCTTGATGCCTACCAGACCAAACTAGACCAAAGGACCAATGCAAAACAGGTTCACCGCCCGCTTAAAAAGTAACTATTATAAAAACCACGTAAAATCTGTAATGAAGTTTTTTTTATTTTATGAAGTCTGTATTTATGAAACCTTATTTTTCAAGTAATTTGAAGGTGTGATAAACGGTGATAAACACCATAACGAATACCAAAAGGGGAAATAAAAATGTTCAAATCTACAATTGCAATCTTATTAATTGCATTAGCTTTTGTCTCGACAGCTAAAGCCCAAAGTGCCGGGGCTACAACTAGCAGTCGCGTCTGCCATATCGTTTCCGGAGGCTGCTTTGTGAATACATTTATCTACGTCATAAGAGTTGATGGCACCGGCTATTGGCAACTTGTCTCTTCCGTTTATGATGGACAGATGCAAAGGAATAACGCATTACAATAGTTGTTTTGTCATTCCTAACTCAAAAAAATTTAATCTCGTAGAGATAATCAAAAGCAGTATGAAAGACCCAATTGGGCTTTTCATACTGTTTTATACCGGAATATATTCTAGACAACACTGAATTAATTACTTTTAATGTTTAAGACTAATAATCGCTATCAAGAGTCGCTTGAAGTTATATTCCGTTAAAAGTATGCCAAGACACTTTTTCTCGTAAATAATTTAAGGCATAAGAATTGCTTCATTATCAAAGCAATGAACGTGATTAGCCTCCAAACTTACAAGCAAAAAAAGCTCAAGAAAAACCAAACATGGCTCTATAGGATTTCTTACGATGAACTTTTTAATGAGTTTATTGATACTTTCAATAAGTTTGAAATAGACCCGCAATGCGGAGATATCCATGAATGGCTAGATCAAGTGTCGGACGCGTTGAACGAACGCTTTTACAATAAAAAAGCTACCGAGCGACCTTAGTTGCCGTAGCCGACACAACCAATTTCTTATCACCAATCATGACTGAGGATTTCTCTCCTAGATTTGCCAGAATCTTAGGAGTTGCGATGATATTTTTTCTACCGAATTCATCGGTTTTGCCAATAATGAATTCCATTTGCATCGCGGGCTTTCCATCCAAGACTTGTTTTTTCACAGTGACTTCTGTGAACAGCTTGTCCCGCTCTTGTTCGATCTTTGCAGTTTGACCATCACGCAAACGAAACTTTGGATTACTCTTCACCCCGTCCAAAGTGATGACAGTTTTGATATCGTAAGCCGGATTTTTCTCAATGACTGGAACTGACTTCTTTTTATTTTGAGTTACTTTGCGGTGAGGCGCCTTACTTGGAATATTTGCCCAAGTTGAAACGCTTACCAAAGTTAAAACTAAAATTAAAAATTTCATAAATACCCTAGAGCAAGTTACTTGCAAGTTCCGCAAGCTCAGATCTTTCACCTTTAGTGAGAGTGACGTGAGCAGCAATCGCCTGACCTTTGAATCTTTCTACCGCGTGAGTTAATCCTGAATTTCCAGAATCCACATAAGGGTTATCGATCTGATAACAGTCACCCGTTAAAATGATTTTTGTTCCTTGTCCCGCACGAGTTGCAATGGTTTTAATTTCATGTGGAGTTAGGTTTTGCGCTTCATCCACGATCAAATATTGATTTGGAATTGAACGACCACGAATGTACGTGAGAGGTTCAATGTTTAACATTCCTTGATTAATCAACTCTTGCGCGCGTCCCGCAGCTTTTTTGTGAGAGCTGTCCGCACCCATTAAGAATTCCACGTTATCAAAGATCGGTTGCATCCAAGGATTTAGCTTTTGTTCCACATCTCCAGGCAAATAACCAATATCTCTTCCCATTGGGAAAATAGGACGACTCACTAGAAGTTTTCTATATTTTCCTTCATCGAGAGTTTTTGCTAATCCTGCGGCTAGTGCGATCAATGTTTTTCCCGTTCCAGCTTTACCCACGAGAGTCACCATCAAGATTTCGTCGTTCAATAAACAATCCAAAGCAAAACTTTGCTCTACGTTACGAGGGAAAATTCCCCATACACTCTCGTTCAAATGAATGAGTGGCACTAGGCCCTGCTGTTGAAAACTGTATCTAGCAATTGCACTGTGATTGGCATTCGATTTGTCTTTTAGAATCACGTACTGATTTGCTAAAAATGTTTGGCCAGGAACCGACGTTAAGATTTTTTTGGCGTAAAATTCATCGATCAAACCTGGATCAACATCAATTTCACTGTAACCGGCGTACATTTCATCAATCGAAACTGAATCTGGCTCGTAATCTTTCGCGATCACACCATAAACGTCGGCTTTAATACGAAGGTTAATGTCTTTTGAAACGAGTTCTACGTCATCATTGGGATTTTCTTTTTTAAGATGAATTGCCGTGCCTAAAATTCTTGAGTCTGCTTTTTCTTGGTTAAGATCTGCTGGTAAATTTCCAACATAACTGTCGGTAGTGACAATCAGAGTAGCTCCGGTTTTTTCGAGCTTTACACCTTTTGAAAGAGAGCCTTCGGATCTCAGTACGTCAATGAATCTGCTGAACTGACGAGCATTACGTCCGTTTTCACCAAGTTCGCGCTTAAATGTATCGATCTCTTCAATCACCGTCATCGGGATGTGAAGATAAGCGCCTTTGAATTTGAAGATTGCCTGAGCATCGTGGAGAATTACGTTTGTATCTAGAACAATTCTGCGTGCCTTACCATTGTTATTGCCATTAGTCTTGGTCGTGTCTGTCGTATTTTGTGTCAAAGATGAGCCTCCGTCATAGAGTCAATTCACAACTCTATGAGATCTGGAAACTCATCAAATTACAAGGATTTCTTAAAGGTATATTATTTCTTCGAGGAATGCGTCAGAAGATCGCCGCCATCGACTTTTAAGTCTACCGCTACGGCTTCTACGAACTTCACAAAGTGTCTGAGCGCCTCTTTATTTACAGTGTTCTTGATAAACTCGCAACCGTATCTGTAGGTTTCTTCATCTCTAATGAAACGTGAGTTCGAAGCCTTCACTACGAATGAAAAATAATTCTTTTGCGAAAGATAAATTCTCATTGCAATTTCTTCGCCCACTCTCAATTGACCAACGTTTGTTTCGATATCAAATGAAAGACCATTATCTGAGATGTCATAGAGGAAAACTTTTTGAAGGCCGCCAAGATTTGCGCCCATATTAGGAAGAACCAAGAACGCACCTACAAACTCTGTAAGAATTGTTCTTCTCTTATCACGTCTTTCTTTAGAAAGAATTTCTTCTCTTTTTTCTGTCATATCGATCACTGGAGCCGAAGGATTCCTCAAGACCGCGTTACCGCCAGGCATCTTGTGTAATTTTCCTGATTTTTTTAGCTTTAACTGGTCGTTTAAATATGGCTTCAAATCGATAACATTTGACTTAGACATTCTTCCCCCTAAAAGTATTTTCATCCCCCGATGAATCTGATATATGTTCTTTATCGGTGCGGAAACGTCTCAACTTGAGCTATAATGAGCTGTACCTAGGTCTCAGTTTAAAGGAAGAACAGATCAAATCGAGACAGCATTGATACAAAGATTTGAATTATTTAAACGACGAAATCGTTTGAAAGAAGACAAAGAAGAAGATGGATTTCAAATTTGATATACGCATTTTAGCTTTAAGTTTGCTTCTCCATTTGGCGGGATATGTGGCGCTCTCTATTTACACCCAAAAACACAGTGCGGAGCGATTTGATGCCATCGAAGTAGTTATCGAAGATAGTAGCCAGCATCGCCGTCAAGCTCCTGCGGTAAAGAAAAGTGATGATAAAAAAGAAGAAACAAAAAGTTCAAGATTCTTCTCTGAGGAAAAACAACAATTTGAAAAAGAGACTATCGCTCGAAATTTTGGCGCCACCAACAATCAGAAAATTGTAGGCCAGAAAGAAGCCGATAAAGAAAAATCCATAGAAGTAGGCAACAGTCCTAACTTTATGCCCATCCCTAAACAAGGCCAAGCTCAAGAAGAAAGACAATCTACGGTTAATTTCTCTGTTCCTAATTTAGAAAAAGGTGACTTTACTTTTTTAAATTCTGACTTTTCAACGTACGCGTCTTTTTACAACCGCATCACGCCAAAAATTGTTTACAACTGGGGAAACAACATCGAAGACGTGGCCATGTTCCCACATATGAGAGAAAAACTGCGCCAAAAATTGAGATGGATCACACGAGTAGAATTGATCATCAACAAAAAAGGTGATGTGAAAGATGTTGTTATCATGCATTCCTCTGGGTCCACGGAACTTGATCAAGCCATTCACGAAGCTTTAATGGACGCTGGTCCTTACCTCAATCCACCGACTGGTATGGTCGAAAAGGATGGTCTTATTCACATCCTGGGTGAATTCACCGTATACACACAACGTCCGCACTTCGCTAAGCCCTATTAGGAAGAAAACAAGTCAAACTCTCTATGATCTAATGGAAAATGAGAAATTTGATCCGCGCGTCTCTACATTGTCTGCACTTTTAAGTAAGATCGTTGCGTAGCTCGAGTTATCTCGAGCAAAGAAAATAAAGTAATAAATTCAGGCGCGGCATCGTTTGCCGCAGATTGTGGCAAAATTGATTTAATTTTTCACAACTTTACCTTATAACGCTTTTTATGCAAAAAAGTATTAATGAACAGCAATTGGAATTTAGGGTTTGGCTACAGGATGAGTTCTCTCGCCGCTGCCGAACAAATAGCAGTTATTCATTAAGGGCCTTTGCGAAACATCTTGAATTTGACTCTTCTACTCTTTCCCAAATTCTTGCCGGAAAAAGAAAAATTTCGGATAAAGTGATCCAAAAAATTTCGACTAAAATAGGGCGCCCACCTACTGGTCTCACATCCGAGAATGATAGTTCAAAGTATATGCTTCTAAGCATGGATGCCTTTACGGTGATCTCGGATTGGTATCACTATGCAATCATGGATCTGACTTTGGTTAAAAAATTTAAAAATGACCCATCATGGATTGCCCAACAATTGCAAATTTCCTCTTTAGAAGCAAAATTAGCTGTGGAGCGTTTACTACGCCTTGGGATGTTGGTGCAAAAGAATGGCAAATTAAAACTTTCAAAGATTACCAATACAAATTATATAGAAGGACAAACTTCATCCGCGCACAAAGAATACCAAAGACAAGTCATCACCAAAGCCCTTCACGCCGTAGACAATTGTCCGCAAGAGAAAAAAGACATCACATCCATGACGATTGCAGCGAATTCAAAAAAAATAATAGAAGCCAAAGAAAAAATTAAAAAATTTAGAAGAGAGTTGTGCAAATTTTTGGAAGATGGAGAGAAAGACTCTGTCTATCAACTCGGTGTGCAGCTTTATCCCCTAACAAAATTTGAACTTTAAAAAGGAGTAGCTGATGAAAAATTTAATTTTAATCGCCCTGTCGATTCTTTCCCTAACCAGTCATGCGGGCCAAGAAGGTGGAGGCGGAGGAATTGGTATCGGAATGCCTAACGGCAGTATCTATCTTTACGATTTTTTAGAGGCGGGCATTGAGGAAAACTCTTACGTCAATATTTCTTTAAGTGATCAGATGAATGCCAGCGAAGCTGTTCAAAATACTATGGCAAATCCTGAGGTGCAAAAGTTGATCGTAAATAAACTCAACGAAGTTTATCTTATAGCCCCTGAAGCTGCTTTAAAATTCCTCGATGTTATTAAGACATATCAATGGAGGTATGTCTTACCAAAAGTAAAAGAAACCAATGATCGCGGGTACACTCCTGTCAGAATAGAAAATCAGCAATTACAAATTGCCTTTAGAGATGATGACTACAAAATAGTAACTATCGACAGGGAGTATCTTAAAAAAATGCCTATTCTTCATCAAGTAGGACTTTATTTTCATGAAATTTTGTACGCTATGACTTATGCCAATTGCATCGAAAATGAAACATATGCCACACTTTCGTGCGAGTTTAGGCCGTGGTCTTCTGACGAGAATAAGCTTTCTTATAGAGCTCGTATGTTTACCTCTTATTTGTTTCATCCAAATTTTAAAATTCAAACTACAGAAGCATTCACAAATTTCTATAATTCTACTGTGATATCACAATCTAAAGTAAAATCATCTTTCACACCTCTAGCAGTTTATCAATTCGTTAACAGTGCGGATTTCAGAGCTCAATGCAATCAATTTAAAAATGAATTTAATCAGCTTATGGTAGAAGGCGGACATAACTTCTCGAAAATGCACGAGGCTATTTGGAATAGCATCAAGCACTTTCCCAACAAACGTTATGAATATAATGAAGTGACACATGAAGTTAGAGGATATCCATTTTTATCAGGTGATTATGATAGTGTAGATAATTATGGAATCTTTCAACTTCTAGTCGAAGGAAAAGAATATTATTATCCTACATACGCTAAGGACTTTGTAATAAGCAATGATATATCCATTGTAATCAAGACTCACAAAGGCATTTCAAATAAAAATAAATCTATTCAGCTAGATAGAAATGCCATTCAAAACTCTGCAAACAAATTTAGAATATTTAAAGAGAGGCACTCTCAAATATTCCACAATAGATGTATCTATGACGAACAGTACTTAAAAATTATTAACACTTATAGCCAACTGCAAGTGGCTACCAAATAGTTACAAGAGGAAAATTATGTTATTTATTTTATTATCTTTATTTTTAAATTCAGCAGAAGCCAGAAACACATGCTACACAACCAATAGGTGTTTAGTTCGAGTGACAAACTGCCGTATGCCCGATCACAGCATAGAACTCAGTAACAATTATTTATGGGGAACTTCTAAATTTTTCTATACCCTCAGACAAACAACGGTTTGCCATAATAAACACAGCTCATCTTCTCATACCGGCACTCATAACTACGAATGGGGAAACATATCTGAGTTTGCAGAAATCAATACATTACGAATACCTGATACTCTCAATGAAGTTCCAGACAATGTTAAAAATGAATTGAGAAAAATGACAAAATGTAAAGATTCGCGTCAGGATATTTTAGATACTTATCAACGGTGCAATTGAATAAAATATTTTCTAAGGTTTTATAAAATATTAGAAAATAAACGAAAGTCCCAGTCTTGCCGCATAGTCATAGGTTACGTTTTCTTGACTGAGCGGAGAGGACCAAGCATCGATTCCGGTTTTGATGGCAATGTGTTTGCCGAGGATAATTTTGAATCCAATACCGCCCGTAGGAGCCCAACCTTTTATCTCTGGTAAGGCGGTAACCAGTTGGTTGGTTTGTTTGTATGTTCCATTTTTATCTTGGTAGGCAGCTCCTACTTTAATGTAGGGTTGAAAAAGTGACTGCTTGCTTGCGAGCGTAAAAATTAAATCTGCACCGTAAAAGGTCACATAGGATCTTGCTACGTAATCGGTTTTTACATCATCCGTGCGAGCCTTCGTATAACTGATTTCAAGAGCTGAGAGTTCCCAAAAGTAATAGGCAACCGCCGCAGTTCCACTTCTGTAGATCGAATAGTTATTTTCATCGTAAGTGGTTTTGCGATAGTTTCCCGAACCACTGATCTCGAAATACCCCGCTTGCG